>CAZJIN010000103.1:0-7726 GCA_964545955.1 uncultured Sediminispirochaeta sp. | reverse complement strand
TGAGACACCATCTGGAGGAGGTTTGAGCAATGATAACTTTTGTAAGGAAAGCCATCAATGTGTCGGAGATCGACTTTGTCTTTTTTGACAAAGGCGGGACCCTGAGCTACCAGGTTCCCCACGCCGACGGAGGAGTGGAGGCCGCCGCGAAGATAATGGATTTTCTCGGTTACCACGGGGATCCGTTGGAGTTCCGAAAGCAGCTCAAGGAACGAAATAAAAAATACAAAGACTGGTCCCTCAGCTCCTGTTACGAGGATACCGTTGAAGATATCTGTACGAAGTGGCTGTTTTTCGACGCGCCTGATCGTCAAAAGGTGCTGGACAACGCGGACCAACTGGTCATCATGGCATCCTACGCCAAGGGAGCGAGAATTATGTACCCCGAGACTACTCCGCTGATCAAGGAATTGAAAAAAAGAGGCTACCGTCTCGGCCTGATCAGCAACACGGTAAGTCTGTCGATGGTTCCCCGGGAGCTGATGGAGGCCGACATCGCCGGGGATCTTGAGCTTGTCGTCATGTCCTCCGAAGAGAGGCTGCGAAAACCCGATCCCGCGATATTCCTTCTCGCCTGCAAAAGAGCGGGGGTTTCCCCCGAACACAGTATTTACATCGGTGATGCCCCGAACAGGGACGTGGAGGGCCCGCGAAGGGCGGGATTTTACGCGGTGATCGTGGTAAAAGGTGAAAAATATGATCCCGCCGCGGATACGGGACCGATGCGCGAACCCGATATACTCACCGACAGCCTTGAAGATATCTACGACCTACTACCCCGACGGGGGGCGGCATCATGACACAGTCTCAACCAAGTAGGAGCAACACCGGTCAGGAATTCATCGGCGCGTGGATGACCGACATAGACGATACCATCATCCCGTCGGGGCTCAGTCCGACCCCTGAGTGGATCGACTGGCTCGCCGGAGGAATAGAAAGACTCCGTCACCACCGGATACTCTGGGTCCCCATGAGCGGGGTCGCCCTCGTGAAGCTCGGTCCCCGGATTCTCTACCACCTTCCGAAACGGGTCCTCTCAGGAGTTTTGTACTACGGGGGCGACGGGAGTCAGAAGTACTATTTCGATCCCGAGAAGGATCGCTGGTCCGAAGACTCTGGATTCAGCAGGCTTTTCACCGAGGCCCAGGCCCTGGCCGTACTCGGCAGGGACGAGTTTTTGCAATCTTTTTCCAGTGAAGCGTACGAACAAGTCCTTGCAAACCTGAAGGCCCGACAGGCCTTCCCGAGAGAAGGCGTCATCGGTGAGATGAAGCAACTCCTTCTGAAAGAGGGATACGATCCCGGGAGGTCCGAAACCTATTTCAGGGGAGGCTCGGTGAGCTGGATGATGCTCGGGGATATTTCCGCCGAACCCTACCGGGAAGAAAAAGCCCTGGCGACACGAACGATGTTGATCCGCTATGCCGAAGAGCGACTCAGGGAGCTGGACTATCTGAAAAACTTGGGGGAGACGGGTATTCACGTGCCCTTCCCCGGCGCAAGGGGTATCAAGTTCGTACTCCGGGGAAACGACAAGGAGAGGGGAACCAGGGACCTCATCATGAACGAGTATATCCCCCCGCGGAACATCCTCTTCTCGGGAAACGAACTCTTTCAGGGGGGCAACGACAACATGATCCGAAATATCCACGGGGTAACCCTACTCTCGGTCGGGGAAAAAACCGATCCCGGTGAGTTTGTCGTCACCGACGGGACCGGGGTAGAGGCCTACCGGCGATGGATGGATCGAATCTGTACCGACCTCGATAAAGGGGTATCATGGCCTGATCTGATTGAGAGTTTTCGAAAATAGGAGACATCTAACCCGATTCGAAACCCCCGGGCCGCACGTTTTTATAAGCGATCACCTACTCTCTACTGTTTTTTTCTCGGACCTGCGATATAATGGAAAGAGAATTCTAAATATAAAAACAGGAGTACAAAATTGAAAAAATTTTACCCCTACCTTATTTTAATGATTCTCCTTCTGGCCTTCTCCGGATGTGACCTGGTAGATAGCGAGATGGACAACGATGAAGACACTTCCGGCGCGACCCTCTCTCCGATGACGAACGCGGAAGTCCTCTCCTTGTACATGCAAGTCGACGATGCCCTGTACGCGGCCTTCAATACCAATGGAGAATCCCTTCCGAATGAAACATCCGATTCAGGA
The DNA here is from genome assembly GCA_964545955.1 of uncultured Sediminispirochaeta sp. GTDB lineage: Bacteria > Spirochaetota > Spirochaetia > DSM-16054 > Sediminispirochaetaceae > DSBN01. Next base: position 5,553 of record CAZJIN010000103.1, on the reverse strand, counting down.
AGCAACAATGGAGTAAGCACCTCTATCGAAACAGACAGAGAGACCCTTGAATGGCTGGGTACCTACGGTGGAGGAAACGTTGATATCAAGGGGATATTTACGGACATCCTCACTGAACCGGATGTGGATGCTACCTTGGCTCAGAACACCGTGTACGACGACCTCTATAAGTATATCTCCACCACGCTTATCAGCAAGGCCTCTGCCGCGGACGAGGCCGGAACCGTTGAGAACGTGACCCTCACGATCAACTCCATCGACTACACCGTCTCCGCGGAGATAACAGTGGACAGCTCGCTCGAGTATACTATCGATGTAGACACCACAGACGATCCCATCACCTACACGGGGGGGTATTCCTTTTCTACGGACTTCGACTTCTCCACAACAGTGGAGAGGGAAGACGGGTCCGGAACCGCCATGACAATTCAATATAGTTCCGGCGATGCAGGACCGATCGAGGGCAACGACATCGAACTCACCGGTTTTTCCTATGAATCCGGTGACTCCTATGAATCCCAGGACTATGATCCGGTGATTGACGAACTGGAGGGCAGGTTAGCCGATGTTCCGGTATCTATTGCGGTGAGGAATTTCGACGCGGAGGAGATTAACACCTCACCAGATTACTTTACTTTGACCCTCGGTGAATTTTTAAACGCAACCGCCGAATAGACCTGTTATTCCAATTCTGTCGGGGTCTCAGCCCTGCCGGACGTCCGGTATGGTCAGGGCTTTCGCCAGAAGACTGCTCACCATTATGAGTATTCCCACAAGAACAAAACCCAGGGAGAAAGAGGCTTCGTCTCCCATGTAACCCAGAAAGGCGGGAATCAAACCGGTCCCCATGAGCATGGCGGGGGGAAGTACCATGGAAACCGCCACGTTGCGTGAACGCGGTGGGCCAACCATGGACAGCGCCACGAGTCCGGCGGGAAAAAACAAGGCTCCCACGGCCGGTTGCAGGAATATCGCCACTATCAGCAGAGGACCTTTCAGGATACCCATGAGAAGAGCCGTAAGGCCGGTACCGAAAATGGTTGCCCTAATGGTCAGCTTCCATCCGAAGCGGTCCAGAAACAAGCCCGCCGTCAGGAGGGAGAGAATAGGCAAAAACCTGGAAATACCGAATATGTTGTTTGCGGTCACCAGGGAGAATCCTCCCTCCGTCACGAGAAAAGTCGGTACCAGAAGATAAATTCCCTGGACTCCACCAAGGGCGAGCCCGAAAAAAACAATGAGAATCCAGAAGTTGAACTCCCTGAACAGGGGGACAAGGCGTGCAAAGGAGGGCTTCTCACCCCTGAAAGAACCCGCTTTGATTTTCACAAAAAAAATCAGCCCCGTAGCCATCACCAGTATCGACAACACTCCGACGGTCCCCCTCCACCCGGTGAATTGCAGCATCAGGTTGGCAAACAGTGGAGCGATGAGCATCGCCAGGTGGGGACCGATTTCATGAATACTGAAAGCCCTCTGCCAATCCTTTTGATCCATCATTGCGGTGATGGTGGGTACTCCCGAAGCGGGATAGAGCCCCGCACCGACCCCCATAAGGAACACCGTCACCCGCATCAGGTTCAACGAAGGGGCTACCGCGGTAAAGACCAAAGACAGGGCCATCACCAAAGTGGACAGGAGAATAACCACGCGGTGGGTTATTTTTGAAGAAAGAAATCCGGAACAGAGCAATGAAAGGCTGTACCCGGCCCCGATATATATGAAAAGCCGCGACACGGGACCATGACTGACCCCGAAATCCTCCTCCACATGCAGAAGCAGGGGTGAGAATATCGATCGGGCCAGTATATTCGACATGAGAACCAGAACGATGAGTAAAAGTGATGGAATACCGGAGCGGAATTTATTCACTTTCTATCAACCTCATCCGAAGATATCCCTGAGCCGCTACCATTACGGGGATTCCACATTCCCGCGGGGTCGAGCTCCAGTTTTCGTCGACCCATATCTTGTCGTTCCTCCGATCCGACACAGGCGGCATAGATTGATTTCTTCAGTTTGCCCACCCCGTGTTCGGTCACCACTCTGCCGTGATGTTCGGAACTATCTATCGCCCATGCGTGCAGCAGAGAGCCGGCGCGGCGGTACTCTTCCAAGTCCTTCGGAAGAATGTTGATATGGAGGTGGTTGTCCATGATATGTCCGAAAAAAGCGGCCCTCAAGCCGGCGGCGACAAGCTCCCCTCTACGGCGTTGGTAGAAAACACCGAAGTCCTCCCCCGGGAGGGTCATGTCGCTTGCGGATTTCAGGATCTCCGGACAGTTCCTCCGTTGTGACGCCAGAATGAGATTAACGGCCTCCGGCGCCGCGTGGCGAAAAGCCCTCATTTTGTCGACCTCCCCCTCCCCGGAGACCGCCCAGGCTTGATCGGGGTCGCTGCCGTACTCAAGGGCATCGTCCATGAGCTGCCCCGCCAGGTCCTCCACATACCCTTCACCGGGTCCGTGAATCTCCACGTATACCATTGCGGCAGTCTCCTCCGGAATGTCGGGGAGCCCCTTAATGGCCGACATGAAAGCTTTATGCTCCTGAATAATATCAAGGGTGGTCCGATCAAAATATTCGGCCACGGCGATTCCCCGGGGTGTATCGGTTCCCTGTGGCAGATCGGCCTTTAAGGGTTTTTGTGCCCCGGTTTCCCGCGTCCTCGTTTCCCGTTCCTTCAGTTTTTCCGCAAAGGGATAAGAACCCTCCAGGGTTGGAAAAAAAAACCCGATCCCCCATTGAATCTTAGGCTTCCGGGACAATTTGAGCCGGAGTTCCGTCAGCGCTCCGAACATCCCCTCACTGCCGAAGTAAAAGCCTGGCCCCCCTTCGATGGTACGAAGGCCCCCCTCCGAATCCATCACCCTCAGGGCATCGATATGCAGCTCCGTGGGACCATACAGCCCGGTGGAAATGCCCTGGGCACCGGAGGCGACGATACCGCCGATGGTAGCGCTAGGCTCGGTGGGGTCCGGCGGCCAGAAAAGCGGTTCAGACTGCCCAAGTCTTCTGATATACGCCTCAAGATCCGACTGTGGGAGTCCCGGATCCACCGTGAGCAGGGGCTGTCCCGCTGAAGAGAGGCTGAATTCCTTTATTCCACGCATCCGTGACAGGTTGAGGATATGCCCGCCCTCCGGCACACCGGCCCCGACAATGCCGGTCAATCCCCCCTGGACGGTAACGGGGATTCCCCTTTTTTTCATTTCTCCGAGGATTTCCCTGAGGTCCTCCTCCCCCCCGGGAAAGGATATACTCTCCGCGTGCCCCTTCATCCCCGACTCATCCGTCAGGTAATCGTCATGGGTATCATCTACTGGTTGAATCATTCCGTCCAGGCTCAAGGTGCATCCTCCCCGAAAATGATCCGTATCAAAGCCCGCGTGAAGGCTTCGTAGTCGGCAATCACCGCAACATCGGACTGACGGACTATAGGGGCTTTCGGATCGGTATTGATGGACAGGATAAACCCGCTCTTTTCAATCCCCGCCATGAAAGCGGCCGCGCCCGAGGCGGCCGCGACAATACAGAGTTCCGGATTTGTTATACGCCCCGAGACACCGATCATCCGGTTCATAGGAGCCCAACCGTTCATGGCGGTCAGCCGGGTCACACCGAATTCCGCCTTCAGACGTAGTGCCGCTTCCCGCATACGGTCGCACTGGATTTTTCCACCTGCGCCCCTGCCCACTGTAAAAATAAAATTACCGTTTTCCAGGGAATCTTCCCGCTGTGACGGAAAAAACCGGGACTCCACGACAAACCCCGGCTTCTTCCCGCGGGCGTCAAGGGTAAAGACGTTTTTCTCAGAACCAGGGGTTCTCTCAGGCAGGGGAATCGGGTCCGTGGCCCCCCGGCCTAGGGCGACACACCAGGGAAGTCTTTCCATTTCAAAGATTCCCGTAAGGTGGTTCGAGTACACAGGCTTGCGACACTCCAGGAGCCGTCCTTTCTTTTCGATGGCCTTCACACCTGTCAGAACGCTCCCCCCCATCCGACGGGAAAATCGTGCCGAGAGCTCCTCCCCCGCAAAATCTCCCGAAAAAAGGTAAAGCTCACTTTTATCATGATTTTCGGAGCCGGAAATTTTTTCAAGCTCTTCAAGAAATACTTCGGGCATGTAGCCATCCACCTCCACCAGGATAAACTCCTTCACCGGAAGATTCGGTGGCTCCTCCCGGGCGAGTAAACCATCATGAAAAACAATCGCCCTGACCGTGTCGCTATCGTCGAGATGGGCGGATAGGAATCCGTTCAGCTCCTCCGCCCGTTCGACAAAACCGGAGGAACAGCAGTTCAATATTATCGTGCAGTCCATATTTTTTCCATTCGCGTCTTCAGGTACAGTTCATATACCTTCCGGGCCTTTTCCTCGGGACTTCCCCCTTCTATGAGTATTCCCTCACGGTTCGCGTCGATGTATTCGAGGTCCTTCAAGCGGTACCCATCGGAAGATGTCGGCTCCGGCTGCTCTCGGGGGTGTTCGGCGGACACCTCCACCGGACGGGAACCGTACTTCATTTTGTCCTTCAGGGTGGGAACTCGCAGGTAGGTTTTTTCCGCGTTGCCCACGGAAAGTACACAGGGAGGATTTATCTCCTGCTCCAGGATGCCGTCGTCGACCTCGCTCTCCACGATGAGCCTGTCCGAGGCGGAGGAAGCCGGACGAATATCCCGGACCCTGGTGATACAGGGCGCTCCGAGAAGCTCCGCCGTCATCAGGGGGGTCACACCGTTATCCCCTGGCCCGCTCCGATTGCCCATGAGTATCACGTCCTGCCCGCTCTCCCGGATATACCTGGCAATCAGTTCTGCAACGACCGCCGGGGAAAACCTCACATCACCTCCATGCTCTATCCTCGCCGCGTGATCGAACTTCAACGCAAGCAGGTTTTTGAGAAAGGGATCCGCCCCGGCGTCGCCGATGGTGAGCGCAGTCAGTACATACCCGAGCCCCTCGCCCCCTCCATCATCTGCCCCGTTCACGGTTTCGACCACCGCCTCACCTGTCACCCCTCCGGCCCACGCCTTATCCCACGAATCTCTCAGGCGCAGAGCCATTTCCAGGGCGCTTTCATCGAAGGTGTTCCACTCCTTTTTCGCGAAGCGGAGCTCCACATCCATATCGCGAACGATCCAGTCCTCCTCGGTGAGCATTTCTAGATCGGGTACGACTTTGCAGCAGACGAGGACTTTCATTGATTCCCCTACCCTTTCATTGGGAAGATGGTCCCCCGGTTCATGATCCCCTTCGGATCAAAGGCGTCCTTCAGGGTTCGGAGCATGTAGTAGGAGGAACCGTATTCATCCCTGATCCAGGGGGTCCGGTATTTGCCCACGCCGTGGTGGTGACACATCGAACCGCCCCTTTTGATCGTCTCTTCGACGATGATTTTCTTGATCGGCAGGTGGTATTTCGACAGTTCCTCTTCGGGCCCGCAGTTCACCACGTTGTAGAAGTATACGAAATAGAGGTTGGTTCCATTCAGGTAACTGTGGGAGGAGTGTCCCCCCAGCAGGGTTAGATCGGGGATCTCTTCACGTACC
>CAZJIN010000102.1:0-7743 GCA_964545955.1 uncultured Sediminispirochaeta sp. | reverse complement strand
TGGGGGCTAGGGGGGCGGGGATGCTCTTCTTTTTTAAGGCGTGCAACAGAAAGATGCTGGATGCCAGGCTGGGCTGCGCGGCGGGTGTGATGATCGCCGCCAGCTGCTGGTCTCTTCTGGCTCCCGCAATTGAAATGGCGGAAAGTTCAGGTAGCCGATCACCGTGGATCCCTGCGGTTGCCGGTTTTCTCGCGGGTGGTTTTTTTCTCCTCCTCGTGGACAACCTCCTTCCCCATACACACCTTGACCAGAAGGAAAACGACGCCACGGGAGTCTCAACGACCTGGAAACGAAGCGTGCTGCTGGTTACGGCGATTACCCTGCATAACGCCCCGGAAGGTCTTGCAGTGGGTGTGGCTTTCGGAGCCCTTGCGGCAGACCTGCCTTCCGCCACCCTTGCCGGGGCGATCGCCCTGGCCATCGGTATCGGTATTCAGAACCTGCCCGAGGGGACTGCGGTTTCAGTACCTTTGAGAAGAGAAGGGCTAATCCGCTGGAAATGTTTCTGGTACGGCCAGCTTTCGGGAATTGTGGAGCCGATTTTCGGGGTTCTCGGTGCTGTCGCGGTGGTGATAGCGAAACCTTTTCTTCCCTATGCCCTTTCCTTTGCCGCCGGGGCTATGATTTTCGTGGTTGTCGAAGAACTTATCCCAGAGTCACAACAATCGAGCAGAACAGACATCGCCACAATCGGAACCCTTCTCGGTTTTGCCGTGATGATGGCCCTCGACGTAGCGCTGGGATAGAAACTCCGGGTCAAAGGCCCTCAGGAGGGTTCTGATAACTTGGAAAATCTTTTCCAAGTTGAACAACAAATCAGCTGCAAAAATTGTTTGACTTTCCCCCCGATTAGATACAAGCTTTAAAGGGAAGGATGGGTCCGTGGATAAAAAACATTCTGTAACGGCAACATTGTTCATGACACTCTTTCTGCTGTTCCCGTCGCTTACCGCGGCCCAAGAATCGATCCGTCCCTCGGAAAATGCTACCGACTACGATGCAGCCCTCATTCCTATAGAGGGGGATATTGATACCTTCCAGGTGGTCTTTCTTCGCCGATCCATCGAGAAGGCAAAAAAAGCGGGAGCGGAACGCATTATTTTTTCAATAAATACCTTCGGAGGAAGGGTGGATTCGGCCCTTCAGATGGCGACCCTGATCGGCGCTCTCCGGGATATCGAAACAATCGCCTTCGTTCCCGCCGAGCCGGAAAGTGTGGGTGTGAGCTGGTCCGCGGGAGCTCTCATCAGCTTTTCCTCACAAAAAATCTATATGGCCCCCGGTACTTCCATCGGCGCGGCCGCACCGGTCTACCAGACCTCCGAGGGTATGCAGGCGGCGGGGGAGAAAACGGTCAGCGCGGTGAGGACCCAACTCGCCGCGATTGCCGAGAAAAACGGTCACGCCCCGGAAGTTGCCGTCGCCATGGTGGACAAAGATGTGGAACTCTCCGCCCTTCCCCGGGAAGGGGGATACGATTTTTTTCTGAGGGACGGTTCCTCCGGCTCTGAAGAGGGTCCGGAGGAGGAAGGCCGGATTATCATAAGCCCCGCGGGTAAACTCCTCTCCCTCACCGCCGGAGAGATGGAACGTTACGGTATATCCAGCGGAACCGTATCAACCGTCGACGAACTACAGGATGAGCTGGAAATTGAGAATCTTTTGAAGGTAGAACCTTCTTCGGCGGACAGGGTGATCAGCCTGATCACCAGCGCAACGGTGACCAGCCTCCTCCTGATGGTTGGACTCGTGGCGCTCTATATGGAGATTTCAAGCCCCGGTTTCGGCATACCCGGGACCCTCGCCCTCGTCGCCTTTGCCCTGCTGTTTCTCTCCAGCGGTCTGATGGGAACATTGAACTCCGTGGAATTGTTGCTCTTCCTGGCGGGGATTGTACTGCTGGTGGTTGAGGTCTTTCTCATCCCCGGTTTCGGGATCGCCGGGATCACCGGGCTTGTCTTCATGACCGCAGGATTAGTCCTCTCGAGGCAGGGCTTTTTCCTGCCCGATACGGATTGGCAGTGGGAAATTTTTTCCAGAAATCTTCTCCTTGTCTTCGGGACCCTCACCGCCTCTTTTCTCCTCATGGCCGTGCTGATGATATTTTTCCCCAGGATCAAAGTGTTCCGCCGCCTGATTCTTACCGGCAGCAGTCCGCCCCTCCCGGCCGCAGGATCCTCCAGCCTGTCTGACCCCATCGCCGAGGGCAGTCGGGAACAACCATTGCCGTACACCTCAGGTTCCCTTGTAGGACGGACGGGAACCGTCCTCACCACCCTCAGGCCTTCGGGCAAAATCCTGATAGAGGATGAACGACTCCCCGTCGTCACCGACGGGAGGTGGATCGAGGCCGGAAAAAAGGTAATAATAAGCTCAGTTGAGGGCAACCGCGTCGTGGTGGAAGAGGTGGAAGAGTCGGGGGAGGCGAAAGAGTGATCGGCCTTATCATCCTCGCCCTGGTCGGGATACTTGCTATGATCGTGGAGCTCTTCGTTCCCGCGGGAGGCATCATAGGCCTCGTCGGGATCGGAAGCATTATCACGGCTGTGGTTCGCGCCTTTCAAACCCAGGGGAATGTGGCCGGAAGTATCTTTTTGATGGCCACCTTCATAGCGGTGCCCACGGTTTTTATCCTCTATTTCAAGTTTTTTCCCCGATCCTTCATGGGGAAACGTCTGATTTTGTTTCGAAATCAGAGCGAGGCGGAGGGGTATACGAGTCACACCGAGCACGCCTATGGGGAGCTGAAGGGGAAGACCGGAAGGGCTGAAACGAATCTGCGTCCCGCGGGAACCATCCTGGTGGAGGGGCAGCGCTACACAGCCGTCACCAAGGGTGAGTTTGTTGAAAAAGATTCCCCGATAAAAATAATTCAAACAGAAGGAAACCGTATCGTAGTACGGGAAGGAGAAAAGGAATGGCAATGATTGTGGTGTATGTTTTGATAGGGATTGTATTACTGGTCTTTGTTGCCTTTTTCTTTAAGTTTTTCAGTCTCTGGTTTCGGGCACTGCTTTCCGGGGCCCATATTTCAATGATCCGTCTTGTTGGAATGTGGATCAGAAAGGTCAAGCTCAAGGTGATAGTCGACAGCAGGATCATGGTAACCAAAGCGGGGATGGATATCGACAGCGACCAACTCGAGACCCACTATCTCGCGGGAGGCGATGTCATCCGAGTGAGCAAGGCGTTGGTTGCCGCGAACAAAGCGGCCATCCCCCTCACTTTTCAGAAGGCCGCCGCCATCGATCTGGCCGGGCGTGATGTCCTTGACGCGGTGAAGACCAGCGTCAACCCGAAGGTGATCGACTGCCCCAACCCCGAAAAGGGGCGCAGTACCATCGACGCCGTCGCGAAGGACGGTATCCAGCTGCAGATCAAGGCAAGGGTCACCGTCCGCGCCAATATCGAACGACTTGTAGGAGGCGCCACGGAAGAAACCATAATAGCCCGGGTGGGCGAGGGAATCGTCACTACCATCGGTTCCTCCGAGAGCTACAAGGACGTGCTGGAAAATCCCGACCAGATCTCCCGTACGGTGCTTCAGAAGGGCCTCGACGCGGGAACGGCCTTCGAGATCCTCTCGATCGACATCGCGGATGTGGACGTGGGTCAGAATGTGGGGGCGAAACTCCAGGCCGATCAGGCGGAGGCGGACAAGCGCAGGTTCCAGGCTATCGCCGAACAGCGCCGAGCCGCCGCGAAGGCCCTGGAACAGGAAAAAATCGCCCAGGTACAGGAGAACCGCGCCAAGGTAGTCCTCCAGGAGGCGGAAATACCGAAGGCCATAGCCGAATCCTTCCGAAAGGGAAACCTCGGTATCATGGATTACTACCGCATGAAGAACATCATGGCCGATACGGATATGCGTAGAAGCATCAGCGGTGAGGGCGACACATCGAGCGGTGAGAGTCCCCGGGAATAGCAGGAGCAGATAGATATGTCGATAGGCGTTGGCGAAAGCATCGCGACGGTATTCACCTTTCTCGCATTTATCTTCATCATCATAGCACCAATGGCGATGACCTTTTTCAAGGCCAAAATACGCGATAGCGATGCCCCCTCCGACACTGAAGCGGAATTAGGCTCCAAGGGCCCGGGAGGTACCGGAGAAAAAAAGAAACCAAAAAACCTTCTCATCGAGCTTCTCCGTCGGGCCGATCGGGAAGATGAACCGGAGGTGCATTTTTCCACCCCGCGGGGGGCATCAAAGGATGCGCCGGCAGGGGCGTCAGGAGGGGCGTCGACAGGCGTCGTCGCCCCGGAAAGGGGTAGATCGCGTCGGTCTTCCGCGGGCCATAGATCATCACGGTCCTCGATGGAGTTTTCACAGCCCCTGGAGACGGAGTTCCGGGATTTTGAAAAGGACCTCGGCAAACCCTTCACGTCCTTCGAAGAAGGTCGAAATGCCGCCGATGCCGCCGAGAGGTACGGCGAACAAAGCCCCGCCGGCCTTCCGGATACATCCTCGGTTCGGAGGCTTGTCTCACTGTCAGAGCTCAAGCGGGCCGTGGTGATGGCCGAGATTTTAGGCCCGCCCAAGGGCCTCGGCGACGAGGAGTGGTGACCGGCAGGTTCCGGTCCTCGGGGTTCCGGCAGCGCTCGGGGGGCAACAGTACAATTCCTGTTGACTCCTCTCTTTTTAATGCTATACTCACTATAACATTGAAATTAAAGAGGGCTTGTCGGATGAAAAGGGAAGAACAGTACTGCGTGAAGGCGACGGTGGGTGCTTTGATAGAGAGTGATGGGAAACTGTTGCTGGAAAAGCGCAATAACCATCCCTTCCACGATCACTGGTGCATCCCCGGAGGTCATATCGATTACGGCGAACCGGTGGAGAAAGCCCTCGTCCGGGAAATTCTCGAGGAAACCGGTCTTCAGGTGATTAACTACAGTTTTTTCAACTTCTATACAGAGTTTTATCCCGATCTGAACTGGCATGCGGTAGCTTTGATTTTCGTTGCCTACACCGCGGGGACCCACGAAGCACAGCCAGAGGAGGTTCAAGAGCTCCGCTGGTTTACCCGTGAAGAAATGCACAACCTGCGGTTTGCCTTTGAACACCGCCGTATTGTCGAGGATTTTTACGGCGACTAAAAAGGATAGGAGACGGATCGGATGATGTTTTTTTTCTGGGGTCCATTTTTCTTTGTTTTTCCCGTTCTCATTTTGTACTTCGTAGCTCGTCGACTTCTCGGAAAGGATCATAGCAGTGAATACTCCAGGTTTTTAGAAGACCCCTCCTTCGATTCATGGAACCAGTCCGGGGAATCAAAAAGGGTCCGGATTTACAAGCTCGCCTACAAACTCGGGGGTGTCCTGACTGTATCCGACATAGTAATCGATACCGGGATGGAGGTTGATGAAGCGGAGAAGCTGATACAGTCCATGGTGGACCAGCAGAGAATACGGATGGAGGTTCGGGACGACGGTCTGGTGGAGTACGAGTTTCCTGAAATAATCTCACGTTTTAAACACGGTCAGGACGATACTTTCAGCACCGACTGAAAACGATGTTGGCCTCTTTACCGGCTGAGCCTGTTGGCCCGTTAACCAGTTGGCCCGTTAACCTGTTGGCCCGTTAACCTGTTGGCCCGTTAACCTGTTGGCCCGTTAACCAGTTGGCCCATTGGCCTGCGAGCACGTGAGTCATAGGCCGTGAACCTGCGGAACTGGTGACATCTTGCGATTCTTTTCAAATCACCTTACAATTACATATGCGTCTGATTTTTTTTCAGGATCTCCCTGATCCGGCAAGATTCGGAATTCAGATTCCGATCCTGGACACGCGTATTTCTTCCACCCTGGAGGCTCTCAGGTCACACGCGACTATCGGGCCGGGGATTGAAGAACTCCTCGAGCAAAACGAAACGGAAGAGATCAGCCGTGACGATCTGGAAAAAGTGCACAGCGCCAGGTATGTCCATGGGCTCTACTCCGAAGAACTTGAGCAGTTACTGTTGAGCGCCTATGAGCTTGTGGATGAGAACGGCAACTATCATCGCTACGATCCCTCGGCGGCGCAGGAACCGCTCGCCCGACTGTTCCAGACGCAGCTGCGCCGCGCCGCCGGAAGCCTCCAGTGTATGAGGACAGCCCTGACGGAGGGGTTCTGTTTTTTCTTCGGGGGAGGTTTTCACCACGCCCATGGAGATTTCGGACACGGTTTCTGCCCGATCAACGATATCGTTATAGGAATACGAAGGCTGCAGGCGGAAAGACTCGTGGAAAAGGTCTGGGTGATCGACGGGGATGCCCACAAGGGGGACGGGACTGCCGCTTTGACCCGTGATGACGATTCGATCGCCACACTGAGCGTTCATATGGCCGAAGGGTGGCCTCTGGACATCGAGAACCCAAAGGCCGAAGCACATCAACATCCGTCGTATACCCCGAGTACCGTCGATATACCAATTGAAGAGGGGGGGGAAGAAGACTACAATTCACTTCTCGCCGCGGGCCTTAAAGAGCTGGAGGAGATTATGCCCGGGCCGGACCTCGCGGTAGTTGTCTTCGGTGCGGATCCGTATGAGAAGGATGAACTTGAATCGGCGAAGAAGTTGAAACTCAGTCTGGATCAGCTCCGACGGAGGGATGAACTGATCTATCACAGCCTCTCAGACAGGGCGATTCCCGCGGCATATCTGATGGCGGGGGGGTACGGGCCCCATGCCTGGGAAGTGAACTATCAGTTTCTCGAAAGGGTGCTGAGTGAGAGAGGCTGAAGGAATCCAGGCACTATGATTAGACTTCAGGCTATGGATATCAACAGTGTAAACAATCCGGCAAATCTGATGCAGTCACGTCTCTGGGGTCTGTCAAAGAAGGCCATGGGCTACAACCCGAAGGCCTTCCGTATTCACTGGAACATCAGGAAGGACAGCATGGTCCTTTTTATCCGGCCGGTTCGAGGGGGATTCTCCCTGGCCTATGTGCCGTGGGCACCCACTTTTTCTGTACCTGAGGAGAAACGGGGTCTCTTTCTCGAAGAGATTTCGAAGGCCCTCATGGAGCATCTACCCCAGGATTGTGTGTTTATACGTTACGATCTTCCCTGGGAATCCCCCTACTCTCTGGAAGAAACCCTGCCTTCAGACCGGATTCGAGAAGTGAGGATGAACTTCGGCACCGGTGATAAAAACCTCCGAAAAGCCCCGATCGACATCCAGCCTGTGGACACGAGGATCCTGGACCTTTCCATGGACGCGGGGGAGCTCCTTGCGGATATGCGACCGAAGACCCGCTACAATATCCGATTGGCCCGCCGGCGCGGGATCAAGGTGAAGGACGCCTCCTTCGAAAGGTTGCCGGAGTGGTACCGAATGTACCTGGAAACCACGCGGAGAAACGGAATTTTTCAACATGAGTACGAAGGCTTCAGGCTTCTGCTACAGACCGAAAGGAAACACCGCCTCCCCAACAGCGATGTGCGTCTCCTCCTCGCGGAAGAGGGGGGAGTACCCCTGGCTGGAATGATCCTGGTCCTCCATGGACGGACCGCCACCTACCTTTACGGTGCTTCAAGCTCACAAAAAAGAAATCTCATGCCGACCTACCGGCTTCAGTGGGAGGCGATACAGCTGGCGAGGCAGGCTGATTGCAACTATTACGACATGTTCGGGATCCCTCCCGACGATACAGAGTCCCATCCGATGCACGGCCTCTACCGATTCAAAGTCGGTTTCCGAGGGTATAGCCTCCACCGTCAGGGATGCTGGGACTACCCCATCAAGAAGGACC
>CAZJIN010000101.1:0-7764 GCA_964545955.1 uncultured Sediminispirochaeta sp. | reverse complement strand
GTTTTCCCTATGCCATCGGTTACGGACTGACCGAGACATCTCCGTTGATCGCGGGGAGCAACTCCAAGAATACACGGTTTCGATCGACCGGTCCTGTTCTTCCCGGAGTGACGGTTAAGATTGACAATCCCAGTCCCGAGACGGGGGAGGGGGAGATCCTCGTAAAGGGTCCCACCGTGATGCAGGGGTATTACAAGGACCCTGAAAAAACCGCGGAGGTACTCACCGAAGACGGGTGGTTCCGGACGGGGGATCTCGGAAAGTTTGATTCATCGGAGAACCTCTATATCCGGGGGCGTCTCAAAAACATGATTTTGGGACCCAGTGGAGAAAATATCTATCCGGAAGCTATAGAAGCGGTAATCAATGAGTATGAATATGTTGCCGAATCGATTGTGATGGAACATGAAGGGCGACTGGTTGCCCGGGTGCATCTTGACTATGATAAGCTTAAGGAGCAGTTTCAGGATCTTGCCGAATCGGCGGGTGATCTCTCCAAACAGGTCGGAGATTATCTAAACCAGCTGCAGAAAAGCGTGAACAAAAGGCTCAATGTTTTTTCCAGGGTGAGCGAATTCATGGAGGAACACCAACCTTTTGAAAAGACTCCCACCAAAAAGATTAAAAGATACCTCTATGGCCATCTGGGAAATCGGAATAAGCCGGAGGATAAGAAAAAAATTAACAAAAACAACAAGAACAAGAACAAGAATAGTAAGGAAAGAAAAGAGGATAGTTAACGATGCGAAGGGTTCGTGATCTACATATTAGTGAAATACAACCGCTTATATCCCCTGAGGAATTGAAGAACCGTTTTCCCTTGACCGAAGCCCTGGCCGACAAAGTATACGAGGATAGGGAAGCCATAAAAAGAATTATCCACAGGGAAGACCCCCGTGTGCTTGGAATAATCGGCCCCTGTTCGATTCATGACACCGAAGCCGCGATTGAATATGCCCACAAACTGAAAAAACTCTCCGAAAGGGTGAAGGATAAGATATTCGTGGTGATGAGGGTCTATTTTGAGAAACCCCGTACCACCATTGGCTGGCGGGGGATGATATTTGATCCCTCCATGGACGGGTCCTACGATATAGCGAAGGGGGTCGAACTGGCCCGCCATACCCTGATTCGGATCACGGAGATGGGTCTGCCCGCGGGATCGGAGATGCTGGATCCTTATATCCCCCAGTATATTGACGATTTGGTTTCTTGGGCGGCTATCGGTGCGCGTACTACTGGAAGCCAGACCCATCGCAACCTGGCCAGCGGCCTTTCCATGCCGGTGGGATTCAAGAACGGCACCTCAGGGAGTCTTGAACTTTCCATCAATGCCATGAAATCCGCGACACATCCGGCGAGTTTTATCGGGATAGATCAGAAGGGTAACACCTGTGTTTTCAGTACCACAGGGAACGATGTGTGTCACATGATCTTGAGGGGAGGACGCTCCGGTCCGAATTACCATGAAGAGGATATTGAGGCGGCCGAGAAGCTCATGCGAGATGCCGGCTTGACTCCCTCTCTGGTGGTTGATTGCAGTCACGCAAACTCCGGGAAGAAAGCCCTTCGTCAGAGGAGGGTACTTCGTTCCATCATAGACCAGGTCATGCAGGGGGAGAAGGTGCTTTCCGGATTTATGCTTGAGAGTAGTCTGTTTGAGGGGAGGCAGGATATACCGAAAAACCTCGAAGAACTGAAGTATGGGGTATCCATTACTGATGAGTGCATCGGCTGGGAGGAGACTGAAAAAATTGTTCTCCAGGCATACGAGAATCTTTCGAGAATATAAGCGAAGGAGGGAGTATGAGTAAAATAGCCGTATTATTCGCCAACGGATTTGAAGAGGTCGAGGGTATCACCCCCGTGGATTTTTTGCGTCGCGCGGGCATTGACGTGACTGTGGTGGGAATTGGCGGCAGTCGTATTAGAGGCGGCCATTCCCTCTCCCTCGAAGTCGATACCACGATTGATCAGCTTGAAGCTGATCAATTTGACGGGGTGGTGGTTCCCGGCGGTATGCCCGGCGCGGAGAATATCGCGAATTCCGAAACCGCCTTGCGTTTTATCAGTGGGATCCACGAAAAAGGCGGACTTGTTGCCGCCCTTTGTGCCGCCCCCGCGGTGGTACTTGAACCGCTGGGTGTGCTGAAAGGGCGACGAGCCACTTGCTATCCTGGCTTTGAATCTCGTTTCAGGGATGCGACTTTTTCCGAAGAACGGGTTGTCGAAGACGGCAACGTGCTTACCAGCCGCGGACCCGGAACCGCGGCTGAATTCGCCCTGGCGATCATTCGCATTCTGGTGAACGGGAAAACCGCGGATGACCTGAGACGGGGAACGCTCCAACCGGTCTGAATATTCCCGCCCTACTTGGGCGGCGAGGCTACAATTTTCTTGAGCTCAGGCTTCTTCTCGATCTCCTTCTTGAGGCGTTCCGCCCGTCCCTTGTTGACATACCCCGGGTCCTGGAAGGAATAGGTGAAGTTAGTATGTACGTCATAGGTGCCGTTGAGAAGGGCGTAGGCATCTTCGGTCATTACAAGTTCTTCATCCGTGGGGATCACGAAAATTTTCGTATTTGATCCCTCCGCGGAAATGTCGGTCTCCGCGTTACGGGTTGCGGAGAGATCGTTTTTGTTGAGATCGGCCTTGATACCGAGGATATCGAGGTCACGAATTATTCGTCGGCGGATGGCGGGAGCCATTTCACCGACTCCCGCGGTGAAGACCAGGGCATCAACTTTGCCGAGGGCCGCGGAATACGCGCCGATGTATTTTCTCAGGCGGTACACCTCCATCTCAATGGCAAGTTCTGATCTTTCGTCACCCTTCTTCGCGGCGACCTGGATATCCCGACGGTCGATATATTGTCCGGTGATTCCAAGAATTCCGCTTTTTTTGTTAAGCTGTTTTTCGATCTCTTCAGGGGAGAGATCCGAATTTTTCATCATGTGAAACACCACCGCCGGGTCAAAATCCCCGCTGCGGGTTCCCATTATCAGTCCTTCAAGGGGGGTAAGTCCCATTGATGTGTCCACGGAAACCCCGTCCTTGACCGCGCAGATGCTCGCCCCGTTCCCAATATGACAGATAATCGCATTCACCCTGTGAGGGTCCTTACCGAGGAGTGTGGCGATCCTTTTTGTAACATAGAGAAAAGATGTTCCGTGAAACCCATAGCGTCGAACTCCGTAATCCTCATACCATTCGTAGGGGAGGGCATAGAGGTAGGCGTGTTTCGGCATGGTTTGATGCCACGCGGTATCCATCGCCGCGCAGTGGGGCACGTCCGGAAGGATTTTCTGGGCCGCCTCGATTCCCTGAATATTGGCCGGATTGTGAAGAGGGGCGAGATTGGCCACTTCACGGAAGGTATCGAGGGCGTGATCATCGATGATCACGGACTTGCTGAACTTGTCGCCCCCCTGCACCACGCGGTGACCAACGGCCTTGATCGTGTCCATGCTTTCTATAGCCCCATCCTTCGGGTCAATCAGGGTATCGACAATCAGTTTGATCGCCTCCTTGTGGGACGGGCACTTCGCGTCCGCCTCGTAGGATTCTTTTCCAAAGGTATGCTGTTCGATGGAAGACATCTCCTGGCCGATTCTTTCTACCACGCCGGTTGCGAGGACCTCCTTTCTGTCCCAGTCGTATACCTGATATTTTGCCGATGAACTACCACAGTTGAGTGTTAGGATATTCACATTGTTCCTCCGAGAAATCTGATTTTTATTACTTCGGTATTTTCTCATAAATGAGCCTTAATTTCAATAAACAAAAATTTATCGAACTGATGTGAAACTGATATGAAAAAAATTCCTTTAGTTGAAGCAGCCATGGGAAAACCTGCTCCTTATTTATAGGAGGGCGTAACACACGTAAAGCCCTCGGGGAGGGGGATATGAAGAAAAGCCTACGGATCTTCGCTCTGCTCTGCTTTTTAATCGCGCGGGACCTAGAGGCGGGAGAAGAGATACACACGACAAGGTGGGAGGGGGAGGAATTTTTATTTCGAATTTTGCGTCGGGAAGATTCATTTAAGATCAGCCTGACCGGTTCAGGGGAGGGGCTTGAGGATCTCGAACCGGGAATAAGTCTCAAATACGGCCTTCTGAGTGCAGGAAGTCTTTCAACTCGGGGAATACTGGGTGGAATTGATGAGCCCTTTTCGACATCGATCACCTCAGGTCTCTATGATGAGGACCCCGGATTCAGGGCGGATTTTTCAATTCGTCCGTCCTCGCGTTATGGAATGACCATCAGTCCATTTCCCGGAAGCGGAGTAGCCCTGATCAGGGAGGCCGAAAGTTGTGGTCTGTGGGGCTGG
This sequence comes from uncultured Sediminispirochaeta sp., assembly GCA_964545955.1. GTDB lineage: Bacteria > Spirochaetota > Spirochaetia > DSM-16054 > Sediminispirochaetaceae > DSBN01. The sequence goes on along the minus strand of CAZJIN010000101.1, from coordinate 3,431 downwards.
GCGAGTCTTATCTCCAGTCTGACCACGCGGATTGAACCCTTTTTTCTTTTCAGCAGGTCCGAATTCCCTTCCGAAAAAAGCCTTCAGGAGGAATACCCTTTTCGGCTTCATTCGGAGCTCCTCCTTTACTCCGGGATCAACCTCTCCCTGCGTGAACCCGACGCGGGGTTTGACCTTTTTATTTCAGGACAGACTTCCAAAACGGGCCGCCCAGGCGGCTTTGTCCGATTCAGAGCGTACCGGAACCTGGAACTTCGGGATAAAACGGGGATAGACTGGTTTCTTATGGGTCGTCGGGTTTTTGGTGGATACACGGACTTTCAGGGCAATTTCATCGAGGAAGAGGCGGATGTTCAGTTAAGAGTTGTCCATTACCGGCGTTGGTTGGAAATTATGCTCAGGGGGGAACTGCGCCGGTGGAAAAGTTCGCCCGTTCCTCAGAGGTATATCCCCTTTGAAAGAAGGTGTTTCAGCGAGCTGACCCTCGGTAACGACAGAATCTACGCGAAGGGTGGATTCGATCTGCAGGTAGCCGTTGCTGCGGCCGGTACGAATGGGGTGAGCAGTAACAAATGGCTTCGCATGGGGATAGATCTGGAACGGTTTCACTGTGAGGCAGAGTATGAGAGTGTCAACGACGGAGGAGAAGAGATAGAGGAGTTCATTCAGGGAATAATCGGTTTTAAGTCCACCCACTTTCAACTGGAGTTGCGGCTCTCCTCGGATCGGTGTGCCCGGATGAGGCTTGATATCGATCCCGGTGCGGGTGTGGTGGATTCGGCCTTTTTCAGTATCGAATCTTCTTCTACCGCAACGGTTTATCCAAAGATAGAGATCTCCCTGGGGTGGAGCTGTTCAATTGAGACGGGGATCCCTAGGTAAGGTTGAGAAAATACCGGGCTGTCTCAAAGTAGATCGTCAAGCCGGCAACGTCGATCACCGTGGCCATCAATGGAGCCGACATTACCGTCGGGTCAAAGCCCAAACGATGGATAACCAGGGGGGCTATCGTTCCAATGAGGTTCGAAATGAGCACGACAAAGGTGAGGGAAAGCCCCACCACGAAGCCTTCGTAGATCTGGAGTCCGGGGGGGAGAAACACACTGCGCAGAATAATGACCCCTCCGGTGATAATTCCCATCAGAATACCGACTAAAAGTTCTCGGAGCAAAATAATCCAGATCTCACGGAAGAAAATCTCCCCTGTGGCAAGGCCGCGAATCATAAGGGTGGAAGACTGGCTGCCCGAGTTTCCACCGGTCTGGGTGATGACCGGCATAAAGACGAACAAAAAAGCAGCGCCGATGACAAAATGCTCGTAATGACTGATCACGTTGGTGGTTATGGTACCGAAGAGTAGGAGGATAATCAGCCATGGTACCCGTTTTTTAACCAGTCCCCATATGGAAATGTCCATGTAGGATTCAACGGTACCCGACATACCGCCCATCTTGTAGACATCCTCGGTCTGTTCTTCCCGTATTACGTCGATCACGTCGTCGAAGGTTATCACACCGAGGAGAAGATCGTCGTTGTCCACTACGGGAATGGATATAAGGTCGTGTTCCTCAAGAATTCGGGCAACTTCTTCGCGATCGGTTTCATCGAGGACGGATACCACTTTTCTCTCCATGATCTCCGTTATCCGGGACGAATCTGATGATGAGAGGATATCTTTAATGGAGACAACCCCTATCAGGCGTTGAAGGTCATCGAGGACATAAATATAGTTGGGAATCTCCACTTTTTTAACATTGGCGCGAATAAACTGCAGGGCTTGGGATATTAGGCTTTCCGATCGCAGGGCGAGATAGCGCGGGGTCATCATCCCGGCAGCGTCGTCCTCATCAAACCGGAGGAGAAACAGCATTTCTCGTTTTGCCTCGTCACTCAGGTTATCCCAGACCGATCGACGGACCTCGTGGCTCAGGGTCTGCACTATATCGACAAGGTCGTCGGGTTCCATTTCCTGGAAAAGCGTTCGTTTCCCCTGAGCGGAAAGGGATTGAATAATTTCCTCCTGCTCCGGATAAGGCAGTTCGGTGATTAGATCGAGTTTTTTTTCCGGATCCAGATGAAGGAAGACCTCTGTTTTTTCCTCATCGCTGAAGAGTCTCCAGTCGTTGATCAAATCACCGATGGTTATTTCGGTAAAAAGAGAACGCAATTCGTTCTGGGTCATCATTTCTCTGTAATTTCTGTAGTATTCAATGTAGGTATTCATTCTTCGCCCTCCCCTTCAGTCCATTCTCCAACAAAACGAATCTCCGGTTCAAGGATGATCTTTTTCTCCTGAAAAGCCCTTTTCCGGGCATGCCGGATGAGGTAACGCACATCAGCTGCCCGCGCGGCTCCGTTGTTGACGATAATATTCGCGTGAAGGGGGGAAATCTGCGCATCCCCCTTTTGCATTCCCCTTAATCCAAGGGCATCAAGGATTCTTCCGGTGGGTTGACCGAAATCCCTGTTGTTTTTAAACACCGAACCGGCGGAGGGAAGGGCGAAATGCCCCTTTGCCCGTCGGTCCTCTTCTATCCTGGTCATCTCGGCCTGTATATTTTCCGACAAACCCTTTGACAACTGAAAGGCCGCCCGTAAAAGTATAGCACTATTCCCCTGAAAGGGAGATTTTTTATATGAAAAGAGATCGGAAGAAATATCCATCCGCTTTTTATCGAGGGACCCATCGAGATAGTCTACCCACCCTGAAAGTTCGGAAATGGACCTGCCGTAACAACGAGCGTTCATCCAGAAAGCCCCGCCCACACTTCCCGGCATGCGAAAGATGAACTCCATACCGCTCAGGCAGTGTTGCGCGGCAACCGAGGCCACATCGCTTATCCGAGCGCCTGCTCCTGCTTCAACCATGGTACGGGTGGAGTGGAATCCGATATCCGCTAGGGCGCCCATATCGACAACAAGACCTCTAATTCCCAGGTCGGACACCAGAATGTTGGCACCGCCGCCGAGGATGAAAACGGGTATCCCCGACCCTCTCACTGACCGGAAGATGGCAGTTAACTCCTCTTCGTTCAGGGGGGAGGCGTATATATCGGCGGGACCTCCTATTTTGAAGGAGGTGTGTCGGCTCATCGGTTCATTGAGAAGAACCTGCCCGCGAATGTTGATTTTTTTCAGTATATTCTCTACATTAAAATCCACGGTACCATAGTAACGTGAAAATGGTGGTAAATTCTACCGTTGGGGGCAATAATGGAATTACAACTTTTCAATACCATGACTCGGAAGCTGGAAAAATTTTATACCCTTGAACCAGGGAAAGCCGGAGTCTACACGTGTGGCCCTACGGTCTATAACTACGCGCATATCGGAAATCTGCGAACCTATGTATTTGAAGATCTACTGAGACGAACCCTCGAATATGCCGGATATGAGGTGAACCACGTGATGAACGTTACCGACGTGGGACA
>CAZJIN010000100.1:0-7908 GCA_964545955.1 uncultured Sediminispirochaeta sp. | reverse complement strand
CGCAAAAAGAGGTGCCCACCAAGTTAAAGGATAGGATGATTTTTGTGTCCTTCGAAGACCCCTTCGGGATATATGAATCGGTATTTTTTCCGGAGGTTTACCGTGCCGCGGAATCTCTGCTGGACGGTGGTGTGGCTTTCCTGATAGAAGGAAGAGTTGAAAAGGACTGGAACGCTGTCCAAGTCAATGTGCGACGTATATTTCCACTGAGTCGGCGGCAAGGGCCATGAACGGGGCGTCCCTCGAGGGAGTGCGCCCCGTGTAAACCTCGAGGGAGTGTCGGAATCCATTTGAATAAAAAGAAAAAAAGCGTTACTATATACGTAAGAGGAAAGATGGAAACACACAGCGGTTCTTACATTACTATTTTTCATCTTTACCGCAAGGACGGAAGGGCCCTGTTCCTCCATCCCCTGAAAAACCCGTCTGTATTGATGTCCCTTAAGGATGATATTGAGGTTGTCGGCAAGTATGGGGCGGAACCGGATGTTTCCAGCCTGACAGCCTTTCGTGACGAACTGTACAATGCGGTTGATACCGCGGTTAAAAGTCTTGTGCAGGACAAAAGGTTTATACCGAACCTTCTGATATCCGCGGGTGTTTTTCTGCTTGTCTATTTTTTTATGACCTTCAGTATGCGCGATCCCCTGCCGATGCTTGACGAATTGCTTATAGCCGGCGGGGCGACGGCTGCGGTCTACCTGAGTCGTCTCAAAAAAGACCGGACCGGGCCCTATGCCGCCGGACTCAGAGAGAGCCTCAAGGCGAAGATCGACAGTATCCAGTTCAGAGAAGATGAATTTGTAAAAGAGGTGGAGGATGTACTTCACCGTTATGAATCGGTCAGTTCCGACCATCTCCTCGAATCGATGATAGTTCCTTCTGATTCTGATTTTAATCTCGACGATCTTGATGATGCACGACAGTTGCTGGCCTATCTTGACACACGTTTTTCCGGGAAGATCTACAGGCGACAGGAACGTCGTATCAAGGAGTATCACCGTTCGAAGGCAGATGTGAAAACCCTCAAGACCGTGGGAACTCTGGCGGGAATGGGCAAGATAGATCTTTCCCTCTACATGACATATCTGAACCTCAAACAAAAATGTCGTGAACAGGTATAGTTGAGCTTCCCTCGCTTACCCTTCCCCCTCAACCTTTTATTCTCTATTTTACCACTCGACCTTGTTTACTCGACCTTGTTGAGGGCTTCCATCTCTTTCTGAAGGGTCAGGGTTCGTTGTACTACGGCGAGGTTCTCCGCGGCGGGTTGAAAATCGGGGTCCATCTCGAGCGCCGCGTTCCAGTAGTCAATGGCCCTCTGGAGTTGTCCCGACGCGTAGGCTTCAAGTCCCACTATATAATAATCGTCCACCTGCTGTCTGAAGGCGGCCCTCCCTTCATCACCGAGGTTCATCTTTGCCTCAACACTGAAGCGGTCGAGAGAATTGACCTGGGTGGTCATGTCGAGGGTGTAGTTCAGGATCAGACTCATATAATCAAGATCGATATTGCCCCCCATGGTGAACCGTGGATTGGCACCACGATGGGTGAATCCGGTATGCATCGCAAAGAACTGCGAGAACTGCAGCTTCATACCGGAGGAGATATACCATTTCTCCCATCGGTCGGAGGAGAGTCCGAGGGCGAAGGGGTAGTTGAAATCAAAAGAGAAGAGAGTGGGACGATAAGGCGAATAGGCCAGTCCGACAGAAGCCATCGACGGGAGCGGTTCTTCCACACTGGGGAGACCCAGGTTTTTTACCACCGCCCCGAGGGACAGATTTCTTTCACGGGAAGGGTAGAATTTGAGGAAATTGAACTTCGTCAATACTCCCAGGTCGGCCATTCCTGCGAAGATTGATTGTCCTGGATAGATGGCATCGGGAATATGACGATAGGCGAATTTTGCATTCATCCCAATGGCGAGGCCATGAAAGTAGTAGCTGCTGAAAAGGTTGTAGGAGATGTTGAAGGACGCGATGGTCTCTGATACGTATCCCCGTGAATCGCGCTCTCCCCAGGAATTATAGGAGGTGAAGGGCAGGTAGAGAAACCTTGCGCCCACACCAAGTCCAAGGTCGCCCTTGCGGATGGTGTATACCACTCCCTCCAGGCTTGAATCTGCAATCCAATTGTTGTGCAAAACAGAGAATTCGGTAGAAGCGGACAGGGAACTTCCAGCGGGATTTGCCTCGAGAAAGCCCGTTCCCGCGGCGATCGCGGTGTAGGCGGTTCCCATGCCCTCGTACTCTCCCCCCATCGGCACGAGCAGGGTCGGAAACAGGGTCAAGCCTGTATTGGGATCGGAAAAGAGGGGTCCGTCGGCGAATTCCGAGTAGCCGTGATAAAAATCTGACAGCGAATCCGAAACCCCCGGAAACGAGAAAAGAATACAGAATAACAGGACGAACAGAATTCTTTTCATATACCCCATAATATATTACAAATTGGCCGTTTTTTCTACTATCGTAAAGAAATAGATTGGGGTTTAGCACAGGCCTACTTTTTGTCGATAATTGTGATACATTAGGTCTATAGGTGTCGTGTATATTAACGTAAGGCGTCTCATTATTTTTACTTTTTTTCTCATATTTCTGTGTGTTGTGGTCACAGGACCGCTCTTTACCATGGGCGCCCGCGAGGACCGTCTTATGGAAGCGGAGCAGATGATTCAGGAACGACGTTACAACGAGGCCATTGAACTCCTGAGCACCATCATGAAAGAAGAACCACGGATGTTTGAAGAAGCGGAAGAACTCATGGCCGAGGTAAGACGTGCCCGTGAGGCGTATAACAACACCTACAACAAGCTTATTGAAATTCTCGATATACAGGAAGGTGAAACCCTCAACGAACAGGAAGCATACGATATTATAAAAAGGTTGGAGGAACTTGACGCCGATCCGAATGTCGCCGCGGTTGAAGCCTTCGCCCAGGCCAGGCGTTCTATTGTGTTTACCGTAAATGACCAGCGTTTTCAGGGTATCATGAATGAAGCAGAACAGTTGCTTGCGGATGAACGCTATACGGATGCGGTGGAGACGTATCTCTCCGGCTTCAACCTGCACCGTGAAATATTTGAGGAGGACGACTACGGATTAGCCATAGAGGCAAGGGTCGATAGCGTTCTCGAAGAAATAAGAGGAACTGCAGGGGATTATAATCGACTTTTTTCCGTTTACAGGGACCGGATGCAGGATTTTTCTAGGGAAACTGAGATGGTTGATGTGGTGTGGGGAGAACTCCAGGCTGTCTTCAAACAGTTGTACGAAGACTGGCTTAATATACACGAGGGAGCAGATGCGATCGAGCAGCTCAGGATTTCTATTCTCGACGCTGAGACTACGGATATTCCCTTTCTTTCAACTTTGAGGGTGTTGAATCGCGGGCGCCCCGCCAGTGAAAAACCCAACGGTATTGCAGGGGCCATTGAACGACTCCTGGTTGATTCCCTCGGAACTGTCTCATCTCATGCCTTTGATCTGCTCCGGTCGGAGTACGTCACGGCGGTGGAACTCTATGCTTCGGGAGATCTGATCGCGGCCGAAAGGGGGTTCCAGAGCGCCTTGAACTTTATCGATACGATTTTACCCTTCTATGAGAGATGGAACGATATTCACAATCGCAGGGCTGAACTCGGGGTGGAACGAAAAATCGGGGCCACCGTGGAGGAAACACGCTCGGAAAATATTTTTGTGCAAACCTTGGAAAACTCAGCGGCCCGGCGGATCGAGCTGATACAACTGGTAGAAGGATTGAACGAGATTGAAGGGATCGCGCTGACGGCGGAGGCGATCGAGGATATCGAGGTTCAACGGGACAATCTCGTTGAGATACTTCAGGATTTGACGGATCAGAAAGAAAACGTTGCGGAAACTTTCGGTTCTTACGACGACTACGTGAGTCGTGGGGTAAGGGTAGACCGGTCGACTGCCCTGTTAACCGAACTTACACGGGATTTCGACGATGAGATTTCTAGGGCGAGGATGCTGGAGGGGGCTCTGTTCACACGAATAGTCAGGTTAAGGTATACCCCGCGGGAAGGGATAATCAACGCTGCCGAGGAAGATCTGGAAACCGCCCGGATCTATGTTGACGGCTTTGAGGATACCGTGGCCGGTATAGATGAATTGATCCAGGTTCGTTACCCACAGAGGGGGCTCGAACTGGCGGAAGACGCCGCACAGAGGGCACAAACCGCCGGCGAGGGGGTGGAGGCTGTGTTGGACGAGATCGATGGAGAAAAGGAATATATTCGACAGGAGGGTGAAGTCATCGCCCTCAGGGAAAGGGGAGAGGAACTCCTCCGTCGTGTTGCTTCCCTCTCCGTGGATTCGGAGATTATAGTGTCCGCCGCGACCGAATTGATCAGGGAGGCCGATCTCGCCTTGTCGGAGGGGAATATCCGTCTGCAGCAAGCGCGGAATGAACTGGAGTCGGAACGTTTTGAGGTCGCCAGGGAAAGACTTTCCCAGGCCGGAAACGCCCTGTCCCAGTCCCTTAGCTACAGGGAGGACCCCGCGGTACGCGATCTGATAGATGAAACCATACCTGAGATCGGTGAAGAAATTATCTTCCGTCAAAACCAGGTGATCGTACGCGAGGTGCGCCAGCTGATTACCCGGGGGAAGGAACTGTTTTTTCAGGAAAAGTTTATAGAAGCGGAACAGGTATTGAACCGTGCCCAGTCGAGATGGCGCCTGACCCACTCGGAGGACGAAGCCGATGTGAACCTCTGGTTGACCAGGGTGAAACGCGCCCTGGAAGCGACCAGCGGAATTACCATCGAAGAAGTCGATCCGTTGTATGCCGATATGATGCAGGTCCTCAACCTGGCAAAGGAGGACTACGAGAAGGGGATAGCGCGATATGAAGCGGACAGAAACGCGGAGGCTATAAAATTCTTTCAATCGGCGGAGCAGAAAATTGAATATATAAAAGAACCTTTCCCAAATAACCAGGCGGCAAGTGTTCTTTATCTGAAGATACTGCAGTACACTCAACCTGATGATTTCGACAGTGTGTTAAGGGGGCGTTTCAATACCGCAGAAGAAAAACTGGACACTTCACCGGAAGAGGCTTATCGTGAGCTCCAGGTGCTCCAGGATATTCGGTCGGATTATCCTGGACTGTCCGACGCAATCTACCGCGCGGAGATAGCCATCGGGATTCGTCAGCCTCCACCGGATCCGCAGAAACTCGCCCGCGCCAGAGAGCTCTATGCTGATGCGGAGAATATCTTTCAAAGGGACATTCGCGCCCAGTTTCCGATCGCCCTGAGTTATCTGAATGAAGCGATCAAGCTTGATCCGGATTACCGTGAAGCGATAGTATTGAAGGACCGGATTCAAACGGGCCAGGGCGGACAGGTGACCGTGGTTCTATCGAGTGTCGACCAGCAGAAGCTGCGAAGGGCGGAGAACCTCTTCATCGACGGGCGGTATTTTGAGGCCGGTGCTCTGGTCGAGCAGCTCTGGCAGAACCCCGCCAACCGAAACAATCCAAGGCTCGTGGAGTTGAGGCGGAGGATTCTGAGTCAACAATGATGGGTACAACAGGTTTGATACACAAATCCGGGAAAAATGTGGGAAAGACGCGAATCGCAAGTTTATTGGGGTCGTCTATTTTTTTACTTGCCCTCATTTTTATTATTTCAACTCCCACGGTGTTCGGTCAGGACCTCTACTGGGAAGAACCGGAGTTACTGGTACCCGACGGGGCGAGGTTTCCTGCTGTCGCCCAAAATGATGTGCGCACGGCAGTTTTATGGCATGAATACGAATATCGTGGAGAAGAATCCTTTCAAACCAGTATTTCCGTGATGCTCCTGGATTCGGAAGGACAGAGAACAGTACGTCGAAATGTGATTGGTCCCTTTTCCTTCGTCGGCGATGAAGTTCCCTACGGGTCCATTGCCCTCGGGAAGGACGGAGAAGTGATTATCGCGGTTTCTTCTTCGGGACAAAAGATTGATATACATTCAATCGCTCCAGGGGAGAATTCACCGGTACGAAAAATCGCCACGGTCGGAAGTGAACAGACCGAGGGAATATCGGTTTCACCCCGTCTTTTTGCCCGCGGAGACGGGGGGTTCATCCTATGTGCCACCCAGCCTCTCGGCATCGAAGGGGGGCAAACAGCGGTAACCGCGAGTTCCCTGGGAATAAATTATTCGGTGAGCCGAGACGGCAGGTCCTGGAGCAGGTTTGAGTCCCTGGTGAAGGGATCCGCTATTTCCTACGTGTACCTCCCGTCCCATGTATCCTATGGGGGAAAAGAATATATCGTATTCCAGGGGTCTCCGGAGGATAGTCGTTTCTACCAGCTTTTTCTCGTTTCCAGTGGTGACGGCGGAAGGACCTGGTCAGAACCCGTGCGAACCACTACCTTCTCGGAGTCCCGGGACGGCGTGGAAATGGCGGGTGATAATTTTGACAATCAGCGTCCTTTTCTGCAGGCTAACTACGAAGGGCTTCATCTCGCGTGGGAGCGACGACTCGCCACCAGTACTCCCCCGCAGATTTATTACGGTGTGATGAATCGGGAGGGACAGTTCCTTCGGAAACCGGAATCCGTGACCAGGGCGAACGCCGTATGTCGCAATCCTCAGATTCTTTTTCTTGAGAATGAAATATACCTTACCTGGTTTGATGATCGTAAAGGAACCAACCGTATCTTCGTGGCTTACCGGGAGGGTATCGGCTGGCAGGATTCGGATATCAGCATAATGTCGGGAGAAAACCTCTACGGCCAGCTATTTGTGCTTCAGGGCAAACTCAATGCCCTGTGGGAGAACAAGCTGGACGATCGATCCCGCCTGGTGATGCTCGAACCCGACCAGAGTGTTCAGGCCCCCGAAATAGTGCCGATTAACTTCCGCCGGGATTCCCGCAGCAGCCGGGATTCTTATACCGTGGAATGGAATATTCCCGAGGACTCCTCCGGGATCGCCGGTTTCAACGCATCGGTGGACAGGGATCCTGACGGTGAGCCCCGGAAAACTATGAACATTCTGAGAAGCGGTGAACGTCGATTGGAGACGGAGGCATTGGAAGACGGCTGGTGGTATTTTCATGTGATCGCCGGAGACTACGCGGGGAACTGGTCGGAACCGAATACCGTCAGATTCTACCGTGACACCACGCCGCCGCCACCTGTTGAGTTTGTGGAGCCTCAGAGGGACGATTCCGGATATCTGGTGTCCAATACCCTGTCGATAGAATGGCAGCCCCCTGAGGCGGAGGATGTCGAGGGCTACACCTACCGACTCCAGTATCTCAGCGGACCGGATTACTCCGGGGACCTCGCGGCTTTTTCGATTCGGCCTCCCGCCGGCGGCATCAGGACCACCGAACCGAACTACTCCTTCTGGAACCTGGACAACGGACTATGGGCACTCACCGTCGCGCCGGTGGATGTGGTGGGTAACCAGGGGCCGGAGAAAACCTACTATTTCAGGTTGAACAAGTATATCCCGGTTACCTACATTCCGAGAGTCGGAGTTGAACAGGATCAGATGGACCGTTATCAGCTCCGGATCACCGGGCGGGGGTTTTCCGTGGGCGGACGTATTCAGCAGGTGATGCTGGACCGTGACGGAAAGGAACCCTACGACTATGTCTTCCGGCTCGACGGAGGGCTCTACACTGTTCAAAACGACAGGCTGATAGACGGGCCCTTTATCGATCAGATTGACGAAGGGGAGTACCTTGTCGGATTGGTACATCCGGAGAGGGGGATCTATTTTACCGGGTATACCCTTAGTTTTGAATCCACCGGAACGGTAAAATTCGGGGATTTTACCCTTATCGCGGGGAAGAAACCACTGCTAAGTCGCTCGAGGGAGATTGTTCTTTACGGCGGAGGGGCGACTTTCCTCTTGGTGATGCTGCTGCTTGGGGCCAT
>CAZJIN010000099.1:0-7971 GCA_964545955.1 uncultured Sediminispirochaeta sp. | reverse complement strand
GAATCTGACCGCCGCTATGCCGCAGATGAACAGGTCCTTCTCAGATGGCTCAGGCGAAATCTGGGTGAGAGTTCCGTTTTGGGTGCCGACGGGTTTGAGACTGAAGCGGATGACGTCGTCGTGGTCGCTACGGGTGAGGAAGAGGATCTGTTGGTGTTGAAACCGGAGTGGTCCCGGGCGATAGTACATATCTGTTTTCAGGAAGACCCGGAGGTCCTTGACGACGCGAGTATAGTGTTTCGGGGTGCCCTTGGGAATGAGACGGTCCTTGGGTATGAGGAGTCTGATGAGTCTGGTGGATCCGACGGGACTGCGGGGTCCGAGCCCCTGGAGTATGTCCTGTCTGTCGCCGAGCTCATGGCGAGAGGGGGGGATTTGCAATGCCTGCCCGGAAGGTCGACGATTATCCTGCAGTTCTCAAGAAGTGGCGGGGCATGTTCAATCAACACAGCCGCCGGAGTCAGAATTCACCGAACGGCTATCTGGGGGGACGACCTCGTGAAAGTGGGAATTCGACTTGAGAACAAGGGATCTGAGGATTTGGAGGATGATGATTCCTCCGGTGTGGAGACCTCTCTCCCCGTGGCGCAACCCGAGACTCAAAGTATTGAGTTACGGGTAGAAGAGGTTTTTATCACAAAAGAGCGATCCAATGTGGCGGCGCGGGAGAGAGTCGGTTTTCCCGATCAAAAAGTTGCAAGTGCTTTGAATCAGCGTTGAGGATCCGATACTTACTAGTAGTATGAAAAGAAAAAAAATCGCGGGATCGGATAGAATCGGTCTAATGATGTTTCGTTTCCTGGGAATCCTTATAGTACTGTTCACGTCGGAACTCGGGACCCCGGAGCTGCTTACCGCCGAAGGTGGCGGGGGGCTGGACTCGACTATGCCGGGTCGGACCTTTTCAGTGGATGAAGTAGACCTGTCGGGATTCCTGCCTCCTGAGGGCAGTTTTGACCTACTGAGGGAGAAGCTCGTCCTTGTTATTCTGAAAGCGGGAGGATACCGGAGGGTAGAAGGGGGGGCGGAAGCCGACATATCACTTCAAGCGGTTGTGGTTTCCTATTCCCTCGATGAAGAACCAGATCTCGGCTATGTTGTGAACCTGGAGATGAGATTGGAGATCGAAGGGGCGTATCGGGATCTGGCGGTCCTTCGAACCATCGGAACGGGGGAGAGCCCTTACGCCGCGGCGGTACGGGCGGTTGATGAGATGGCGGTCCGATACCTGTTCCACCTGGGTGAGACGGATATCTGGGAATCTGCGGCCAGGCTTGTTGATATGGTGGCCGGGCGGGCTATCGTGAACCGAGGAGCGAAGGCGGGGGTTCGTCGTGGAACGGAGTTCGAATCGGCGGAAGGTTCCGGCGAACCCTTTCTCCTCAGGATCGCGGAGGTGTACGCGGATTACAGTGAAGGCCACGTGCTGAGGGGCGATGAAAGGATCCTTTCAGGGTCTCCCGTCAGAAAGGTGAAAAGGCTTGGACTCAAAAGCAGCCTGTCGGTTTACCATGTCCGGATACTCCCGGATGAGAATGCGATCGTAGACCCCGACGCCCTCACAAGAACATGGGCTGTGGGGACAAGGACCTGGTTTGAGGCAGGTCTGTTTTCCCTGAGTCCCTTCGTGGCAGTTGATTATATCGGGCAGAAGGCCTCGTTCCTGTCCCTCGGGATGGGCTTGAACTGGTACTTCGGGCGGTTTACATGCGTACCGGCGGCGGGCGGACGGGTTGGTCTTTCCGGGTCCTCCGAGGATGGTCTGTTCTGGGGCGGCTTTGCCGAAATGGGTTTTCAGTGGCTGGTGAGAAAGAACGTGCTGGTGACGGCGGATATTGGCCTTTCGAGTCTGTTTTATGCCGGGACCGGGGATGAAGATCTGGAATTTCTTTATTCAGGTGTTGGATTAATACTGAAATATTAGGGTATTCTGTAGTATAGTAAGGTATAAGTTTTTCTGGAAAAATACAAAAGGCGAGGATCTATGAAAAAGAAGGTAGCTATCAAGGTAATCGGGATTTTAATTGGAACGGCACTGCTTTTTTCATGCGCATCAGCGCCCTCAGGCTCCGGTTCATCGGCAGCGGGGCAAGGGGGACAGGCTGAGAAAGCCGAACCGACCGTAAGCGGGACTCCAATGTACTACGCGACGGGGAGCGGGGCGAGTCAGATAGAGGCCATGAATATAGCAAAAATGAACGCGGTGAGAAAGGCCGTGCAGGACGCGGTAGGCGCGCCGACGGCGATGGCGAAGAAGTCGCAGATTGAGCAGCTTTTTTCTTCGGACAAGAACGCGAATACGTATGTGATAAACTCCACGACGAAAGTGCTGGACCGATCAAGTCAGGATGGCTCGTCTACCGTTACCCTCGGGGTTAGGATCAACCTTGAAGCGGTGACCAACATTTTGAGGGCCAACGATATTTTCGGTGATCAGGTGCTTCCCCAGGGCGGAGAGGTGGTGCTTGCCGATCAGAAGGCTCCTGCTTTTGCCCAACCTGCGAAGGCCGCGGGTTCCGATGAAGACAAAGGGGGAGGTGAACAGGCGGACTCTCAGAAGCTTGCCGCTGCCGATACGTCCGGACAGGAAGCCCTGGATCCCGCCAAAGCCGAGATCGTGCAGGGTATTGTCGACAATTTGGTGTACATGGTCTATTTTGACGAGGACTCGGTTACCAGTTCCTTTCTGGCCAAGACGGCGGTCGGGATGGCGAATAAATACCTCGCCCAGAACGGAATGGAGTACGTGGATCTTGATCAGATCGAAAAGATCAAAGAGGATCAGTTGAATGCCTATGAAGCCGAAACGGGGCAGGCGGTTTCCATGATTCAGTGGATAGCCGGGAAGCTCAATGCCGATATCTATATTGAGGTAACGGTGGATACCGATTCGGAACAGAGGAACGGCCGGTATTATGGAAGTGCCGGTGTCAGTCTGAAGAACTTTGATGCCTCCACCGGAGCGGGTCGTGGGACGGCTTTTTATCAGACCATGCCGCCGGCGATGAGCACCGTGAGTGAGAACGATGCGTTGAAAAATGCCGTTGCCTCAGCCACGTACAAGGCGATGGAAGAGCCCATCAAACAGGCCCGGAACTACACCGAAAAGGAGCTTCGCCAGGGTATTAAATATCAGATTGTGCTTCAGAATACCTCCGACGCCCGGACAATGCGGGATTTTGTGAAAAAAATGGAGCGCAAGGTGGAATCCATGGACCGGCTCTCCTATTCCCCCGCCGAGGCAAAGTACGATGTCCGTTTTATCGGCAAGATCAGCGATCTTGAAGACACGGTATATGATGTAGCCGAATCGGTAGACGGCCTGGAGGGAATGTTCCTGGTGTACCAGAGGGGAAACTCCATCACCTTCGACACGGGAATGTAGGGCGTAGGTACACCGAATTTTTTGGAAAAAGGGGACCGGCTTTTTCTCACCGGAAAAAACCTGTCTAACAGATATAGAATATTATTGAGAGGAATTGGAATGAAAATCAGTTACAATCTTACCATCCTGGTTTTAACCTTGGTCGTTTTATCGGGGTGTGCCTCATCACCTTCGGGCGCGCAAACAGGTCCGGACGGGGATATTCCCGACTGGGTGACCACTCCGCCGGCGGATACCGCCGAGGCCATGTTTTTTGTAGGCGCGGGATCGGATTCCGCCGGTGATGAGGCGTCTGCTCGAAAACAGGCCTCCGGTGATCTGGTTTCATCGATTACCCGTTTTCTCGGGGTGAAGATTACCAACAGTACCACTGTTGAGGCGAAGGACAGTCTTGATCAGTTTACCTCTTCCCTGTCCCAGACGATCAATGAAGAGTCCGAAGCCAGGCTCGGCAACTTCAGGATAAAAGATACGTATACCGAGCGACGGGGTACCCTTGTGAATGTGTACCTCCTCGGCGAATACGACAAGCAGACGCTTCTCGAAGAAAAAGCGCGGCTCAAAGCCCTGTTTGAGGAACAGCAGGAGGCCGTTTCCGGGCCGGAGCTGGAGGGAGATTCCCTTGCCTCGCAGGGTAAATATTTCGATGCGTCAGTAAAATATCTCACCGCGGCAACCGCGGCATCCACTTCGGGCATTGACAACGCGAAGATCAAGTATGAACGTAACATGACCAAGGCGAGGGATGCTATCTCGCGGATTGAGTTGATCAAGCTCAACGATAACCTCACGACAAATCTGAATGAACCCTTCTCTCAGTCCTTCCGTCTCAGGGTCACCGCCCAGGGTAGTTCCACCGATAACGGTCTCCCGGGGGTCCCCATAAAGATCGTGTTCAAGGAACTGCGGGCCAACGGTAGGACTGCTATTTCCAGCGAGACCGTCCTCAGTGACGGGAACGGTGAGGTTAGCTACAATCGGCCTGCCCCTCGGTTTGTCGGTCGGGATGATTTAAGTATGAAGATAGATCTCTCCGCCTCTTTGGAGGCCCTTGAAGATGTGCCTGATGAGCTGTATCCACAGCTTGAGGCGGTGGAAAACATAATTGGTGACAAGGAAGTGACTTTTGTCTACACGGTTGTTTCAAGGGCACGGGAAATTCCCACTGCGGTGATGATCGCCGATCTGGACAATGGCGGTACTTTTCGCAACAAGAGTGAGACGGCTTCCGGCGTTCTGGAAGCGCTTACGAAGGAAGATTTTTCCGTCAGCACGATTCCCGTGGATATGAACGCCCTGAACAGTTCCGATGCCGCTCTGATTGATCAGGTGAAGGCTCGTTTCGGCAACAGATACCGCCGGGTCATATTCGGAACAGTCGGTATCAGTGATTTTCGCGAGGATGAGAACAGGTACATGGTCAAGGTCTCCGGCGATGTAAAGGTCGCCGACCTGGAGACGGGTCAGATCCTTTACTCTTCGGGGAACCTTTTCAAATCCGCTATAGGCCAGAACATCCAGAGTGCAATGTCAGCCGCGTTCAAGCAGTTCGGCAAGATGTTGGGCGAGTCGCTCTCCCGCAGCCTGCCCTGATACCCCCGACCTGCCCTGGCAGGGCGGACGGGGAGGCTATGGTAGAAAAGTCTTGATATGGGCAGGCTCTTTGGTCTGCCCTATTTTATTGTGTCCTTTTATTGTGTCCTTTTTTTGAGTTCTTCCAGTTCCGCCTCGACTGCGAGGCGAGCGTTCTCTTCCTTCAAGGGGTCTGTTGGTCCTGCCGCATCGGTGAGCCTTTCGAGGAGCAGTTCCGTATCGGACAGGCTTTCCGGAATAGTGCCTTCGATATCGTATTTCGTGTGGGCTTCTCGAAACTCCGCGAGGAGAGCACTTTCCTCCCCTTCGAGTCGCTGCAGACGTGAAAGGGTTTCCCCCAGCCTCTGTTCCGCTTCCCTTCGCAGATCTTCCTTCTGATGTTCCGATGCCAGATCGACACGACCGGACCATTTGTCGCGAAGCGCGCGCTGTTCACCGATCTCTTTCCGAATTTTTTTGATGGAAGTGAGCAGGGTAATCAGGTACTCTTTTGAAGCTTTCTGATAAGGATTCATGGATTTATTATAGCATTAAAATTCCTGTTCTACGAGTAATTCTACCTATCTAGAGCAATTCTATCCATCTGGCTTGAGCCCGTGCCTGAGCCCATGCCTGAGTTCCAGTCCGGGTCGGAGCCCGGACATATAGCCGGAATTGACGGTTTGGCCACCGGGTTTGACCCCCGGACATATTGAATTCGCACTGCCCGCTGTTTTATACTGAGTCGCTGTGCAAGAACTACCCTACGATACGGACGAACTCATTGCCGCCCTGGCCACACCCTGGGGGGAAAGTGCCCTGGCGGTAATACGGACCTCCGGTGAGGACTGTATCGCCGCTGTGGCGAAGATTTTTTCCCGACCTTCGGAACTCCTGCGAGCCGGAAACAGGTCGATGGTGTACGGTTATATCCACGATGAGAAGGGATCACCCGTGGACCAGGTGGTTCTGGGGGTATTCCATTCGTCCCATGGGTATACCGGTCGGGAGAGCGTGGAGATTTCCTGCCACGGCAGTCTTCCCGGGATACAGAAGATCCTCGAAACCCTGAGGAACGTGGGATTTCGCGATGCCGCGCCGGGAGAGTTTTCTCTGAGGGCTTTTTTAAATGGTAAAATGGACCTCACCAGTGCTGAAGCGGTGCAGGAGATTATCAGCGCGAAGTCCCGCAGGGCCCAGAGCCTGGCATTACACCGCCTCTCCGGCGCGGTCTATCGGCGTATCGATGAGCTGAAGCGGCGTTTGAAGAACCTGCTCACGCGGGTGGAGGTGCAGCTGGACTACCCCGAAGATGAGTATGAAGCGGGTCCCGATATTCCCATGGAGGAGTTGAAAAAGCTCCCCGAGGATCTCCACAGGCTCCTTGATACCTATCGGACCGGAAGGATGTATCAACAGGGGGTGAATGTCGCCCTCGCGGGACCGACTAACGCGGGAAAATCCTCTCTGTTCAACCTCTTTCTCAGGGAGGACCGTTCCATCGTCTCCGGTGTGCATGGGACTACCAGAGACTATATTGAATCATGGATCACCATACACGGGATACCCGTGCGACTGTACGATACCGCCGGTCTTCGTGACTCCGAACACCCGATTGAGGTGGAGGGGATAAGGAGAAGTACGCGGATAGTGGAGTCTTCCGCTTTGGTTCTTTACATCGTTGACGGGAGAGAGGGGCTTTCACCTGAGGATGGGATTGTGTTTCGGGACCACCGGAACGATCCTCGGTACCTCTTCGTATGGAACAAAACCGATCTCGCGGTGCAGGCCCTTCCGGAGGGTTGGTATTCCATGAGTGCCGAAACGGGATTTGGTTTTTCCGAACTTGAGGAGGAGATAGGCCGCAGACTTCTAGGCGAGGAGTCGGGGGAGGGCGAGGTGATGATCGATTCGGAACGGCAACACCGGCTCCTGCAGACCGCGTACAGGGCCCTTGAAACGGCGAAGAAGGCGGTGGATGTCGGAACTGCCCTTGATTTTGTCGCCGCGGATTTGAAGGAGGCCATGGATGCCCTTGGTGAAATCACCGGCGAGGTTACGAGTGAGGATATTCTGAACCAGATTTTTGGCGATTTTTGCGTGGGGAAATAGATATGGATTTTGATGCAATCGTAATAGGCGGAGGTCACGCGGGAATAGAGGCAGCCCTCGCGCTGGCGCGTCTGGAGTTTCGGACGCTCATGGTGACTCAGAGTCTCGACGCGATAGGAAGACTCAGCTGCAATCCCGCCATCGGCGGCCTTTCCAAGGGCAATATGGTCAGGGAGATCGATGCCCTCGGTGGTGAGATGGCCCGTTTCATAGATCAGACGATGATTCAGTTTCGTATCCTCAACAGGAGTCGCGGTCCGGCGGTCCAGGCCCCCCGGGCTCAGGCGGATAAGTTCAGCTACAACCGCCTTGCCAAGGAGACCCTCGAGCATCAACCGGGATTGCACCTCTTTCAGGATACCGTTACGGATTTTATCGTGGAGGTTAAAGAGGGGCGTCGGAGTATCGCAGGGGTAGTGACCGAGAGGGGGCGACGTTTCAGTAGTCCCACGGTGGTACTGACTACGGGCACCTTTATGGAGGGGAAGGTCTTCATCGGCGAGTACATGGGTTCTTCCGGAAGAATAGGTGAGCCGGCGGCGGTGGGGCTCGGGGATTCCCTACGACGGATGGGCTTCGCTGTAGGTCGCATGAAGACAGGAACCCCGGCACGTGTGTCGAGTCGATCCATAGAATATGACGAGATGGAGGAACAGGTTGGTGACCCTCTGATGCTTCCCTTTTCCTTCGGGACGGAACGTATTGAACGCCCATCCGTGTCATGTCATATCACTTATACCAACGAACGGACCCACGCGATCATCAGGGAAAACATGCATCGCTCCCCCCTTTATGGTGGACAGATAGTCGGGGTAGGGCCGAGATACTGCCCGTCCATCGAGGATAAGGTGGTCCGTTTTCCCGACCGCGACCGGCACCAGGTTTTTGTGGAACCCGAAGGG
>CAZJIN010000098.1:0-8100 GCA_964545955.1 uncultured Sediminispirochaeta sp. | reverse complement strand
CCTGCGCGGGTCTTGCCGGAGTGCACAGGGAAGTACAGAAGCAGTTGGGTATCCCCGTGCTTGAGGGGATTTCCTGTGCGGTGAAGCTGGTGGAATCAATGCTTGACCTGGGTCTTCACACCACGAGGGTAGGTCAGTACTCACCGCTTCCCGAGACAAAACCCTTGAAGGGTTTTCCGGGGTTCAAGCATCTGGAATTCTTTGAATAGGCGTTAAATAAATTGAGGTTATAGAAATACTAATTATTTACGAAATAAATAATTAGTATTTCAACCTCATGCTGATCTTCTTTCAAAATGGAATTTTTTAAAGAAACAATTGATTTTTCCTGAAGGATCATCGAGGGTGATCATTCCCCACGTTCGGGATGAAAATGGTCTATGCAAAGACGGGCCATTTGAGTTTATCAAATATGAATAAATCTGAAACTGAAGTTCTCCTCAAGATATCTGTATTGCCAAGGGCCTGGTGTGGTTAATAAATTCCGTTCCTTTCCGATCCTGCGGGTTTGGAGAGAGAAGGATCTACTCACTCCGAGGGTGGAACGAAGGCAAGTACACAGTTCTGGCCACCGAATCCGAAGGAGTTGGATATAGCCGCTTTTACCTTTTTTTCCCGAGCCTGATTCGGAATATAGTCGAGATCGCATTCCGGGTCCTTTGTTTTGTAGTTGATCGTCGGTGGAAGTATTCCCTCCTTCAGGGAGAGTACGGTGGCGGCGGCTTCAAGCCCCCCCGCTGCCCCGAGGGTGTGACCGATCATGGACTTTGTGGAACTCATGGGGATACGGTATGCATCATCGCCGAAGGCCAGCTTCATGGCTTTTGTTTCGATTCTGTCGTTTGCCCGTGTGGAAGTACCGTGGGCGTTGATGTAGCCGACATCGCTTTTGTTGAGTCCCCCCTCCTTCAGTGCGGCTTCAATCGCCCCGGCCGCGCATGTGCCCTCCGGTTCCGGTATCGCGATACTGTAGGCATCCGAGGTCATACCGGCTCCGACAAGGTATCCCAGTATTTCCGCTCCCCTCATACGCGCATGTTCTTCCGTTTCCAGTACGAGAACTGCCGCCCCTTCACCTATGAGGAAGCCGTCTCTCTCCGCGTCAAAGGGCCGCGACGCGCTTCGGGGATCTTCATTTCGGGAAGTGAGGACTCCCATGCATCCGTAGGCGTTTACCGTGAGAGGACTGATAGCCGCCTCAGCTCCTCCTGCGAGCATTATCCCGGTGTTTCCCTGTTTCAGAATGAGAGATGCCATTGCGATGGCGTGGGCTCCGGAGGAACACGCGGACACCACTCCGAGATTCGGCCCGGTGATATTCAGCTCGATGCCGATATTTGCCGAAGACATATTGGGTATAATCAAAGGGACCGACAGGGGATGACCGAAGCCGGGTCCTTTTTCGAGGAGTGTCATGTGTTCTTTTTCCAGGTTGGTGTAATCACCCGCGGCAGTTCCTATTATTGCCCCCGCGCTCATGGGATCTATTTGTTCAAGATCTATTTCGGCGTCCTGGACCGCCTGAAGGGCGGCGCACGTTGCTATCTGTGAAAACCGCGACATCCTTCTGATTCGCTTTTTGGAGAGATATTCATCCGGTTTAAAGTTTTTAATTTCCGCGGCGACCCGGCTTTTGTAGCCGGATGAATCGAAAGAACTGATCGTATCAGCACCTGACACTCCACCGACCAGGGAGTTCCAGAATTCCCTTCGATTGTTTCCCACGGCGGAATATATTCCTATACCTGTAACGGCGATTCTTTCATTTGTCATTTCTCTCACCATCCGATTGAGAAGGTTATTGTTGATATAAATGTTCGGGTTATTGATTTTAGAGGTACTGCTGCCGAAGGTCAAGGTGCGCCGTATCCTGATGCTATCGGCGAGTTCTCCTATACGAAGGCAGTTCTTAGGGGGAATACTGATTATTTACTTAATGTAAATAATAAAAATATTTAGATACAATATAAAACATAAGAAGTATTTGTTTTATTATATAAAATACACTTTCAGAAAAAAATTGACATATCCGAATTTTGCCCTTATGATAATTTATTATCAATTTCCACCGTGACTGCTTATTACGAAAAGGGTTGATAAGCAGATAAAGCTTAACTGGAGAGAATCCATGGACTATCAATTACAGTTTAATGTGATATGGAACAACTGGGATCTTCTTCTCTACGGTATGTGGCTCACAGTACGTATTTCCCTGATGGCTACGGTGCTCGGCCTGGTAGTGGGAATCGTTTTTGCTGGACTGCAGCTGACGAAGAAGAAGATTTTCAAAATTCCTATCCAAGCCTACATCGAGCTCATTCGAAGCACCCCGTTCCTGGCTCAGCTCATGTTCATTTATTTCGGTCTGCCGTCCCTTGGCATCCGAATAGATCCGGAGCATGGCGCGCTCATCGCTCTGATTATCAATGTCGGTGCCTATTCAACAGAGATAATGAGGGCGGGTATAGAATCGATCCATAAGGACCAAATTGAAGCCGGTCATGCCCTCGGACTATCGGGGATCGAGGTCTTCCGTTATGTAATCATTCCACCTGCTCTGAAGAATATTTTTCCCGCTCTGACGAGTCAGTTCATCCTGATCATGCTGAATTCCAGTATTATATCGGTTATATCGGCGCAGGAACTCACCTACCAGGCGAACTTTCTGCAATCCCGGTCGTTCAGGAGTTTTGAAGTTTACATAACCGTAACATTTCTCTATCTTTTTCTTTCATATTTTTTCCGTAGCTTGTTTGGCTTTGTGTACGCCAAGTTCTTCGGAAGGAAGAAAAGAATATCACTACTTCCACAAGAAACCGGTCTGAAGGGATAGGCATATGCGTGAATTTGTTTTAACCGATGTAGTATTTCAACTGCTTTTAGCAACAAGATGGACCCTGGTTCTCGCTCTCATCGCCTTTGTAGGCGGCGCGGTAGTAGGGATTATTTTTACACTGATGCGTATATCTTCTATACGTCCTGTTAAATACTTTGCACGATTCTATATAAATCTTTTTCAAGGGACCCCGCTACTCATGCAGCTGTTCACCATTTTCTTCGGCCTGCCCCTTCTGTTAGGTCAGAATGTATCAGCCTGGACATCGGCGAGTGTGGCCTTGACTTTGTTCACCAGCGCGTTTCTGGCGGATATCTGGCGGGGCTCCGTTGAGGCTATCCCGAAGGAACAATGGGAATCCGGCGCCTCCCTTGGCTTGAGTTATCTCCAGCAGTTTCGCTATATTATACTTCCTCAAGCCACCAAAATTGCGATTCCGCCCACGGTAGGGTTCTCGGTTCAGGTGATTAAAAACACCTCCCTGACCTCTATTATCGGGTTTGTAGAACTGACGAGGATGGGACGCGCATTAAACAACGTTACTTTCAAGCCGCTTCTCGTATTCGGTTTGATCTGTATTATCTATTTTTGTATAAATTATCCACTATCATTATTCAGCAAAAGATTGGAGGGAAGATTCAATGGCGCTCGTCGAAGCTAAAAACATACACAAGAAGTTTGGACACCTGGAAGTCCTCAAGGGAGTAAGTCTTGATATCGAGGAAGGGGAAATCGTTGTATTGATCGGAAAGAGCGGTTCGGGAAAGAGCACCTTTCTCCGTTGTATCAACGGACTGGAGAAAATCCATGAAGGCGAGATCTATGTCGACAACGAACTGGTCAGCGCGAAGCAGTGCGACCTGAGGAAACTCCGTCAGAAGGTCGGTATGGTTTTCCAGCACTACAACTTGTTTCCCCATCTTACAGTAGAAGGGAATATCACCCTGGCCCTTAACATAGTGAAAAAAATGGGCAAGAAAGAATCCCATGAGATAGCTGAAAAGGTACTGAAACAGGTAGGCTTGAGTGAAAAAATCGATGCCTACCCCGATGAACTGTCGGGTGGTCAGCAGCAGCGGGTCGCCATTGCGCGTTCCCTGGCTATGTATCCGAAGGTGATGCTCTTCGATGAAATAACCTCCGCCCTGGACCCGGAACTCATCAACGAGGTACTGGGAACGCTGGAGGAACTCGCGAAACAGGGAATGACCATGGTTCTGGTGACCCACGAACTCGTCTTTTCCAGAAAAGTCGCGAGTAAAATGGTTTTTATGAATGAAGGGGTTATATGGGAAGCTGCGCCACCGGAGGAGTTTTTCACAAATCCCAAGACGGACGAACTAAAAGGGTTCATTAAATCTATCTTCAGATAGATTATGTATAATTATTACGGAGGTTTCTAATGAAAGGACTTACTAAAAAGCTAGTGGTGCTACTGATCGCAGTCATGGTGATCGGCGCATTATTTGTTTCCTGCGGCCAGAGTGAAAGTGCCGCCTCGGACGACGGTGGGCAGGCTCAGGCAAGCAGCCAGACAGAGCTGGACAAAATCATCAAAGCTGGAGTAATCAGAATTGCCCTGCCCCAGGATACTCCCCCTTACGGAACTATCAACGCTTCCGGAGATATCGAAGGATATGATGTTGATGTGGCCCAGTTGATCGCCGATACCCTCGAGGTAGATCTTGAAAAAGTACCGGTTATCAGCAAAAACCGCGTGCCCTTCCTCGTTTCCGATAAAGTAGACCTGGTTATTTCCAGTATGGGTGCGACTCCTTCAAGGGCTCAGTCCATCTGGTTTTCCAACCCCTATGGTCCCTTTTTCTGGGGTATGTGGGGACCCGCTGGCATTGATATCGACAGCGCTGATGAAACGGGTGGTTACGTGGTCGGAGCGACCCTTGGAACTCTCGAAGAGATTGCCTTCTCGGAAGTGGCCCCCGACGATGTGGAGATTAAGCGTTACGATGATCAGGCAACCACTGTTCAGGCATTTCTCTCCGGACAGGTTGAACTGATTGTAACCGGAAGTCCGATTGCCTCTAATATGATCAAGCAGAATCCCGACAAGGACATCCAGCGCAAATTCATCATCCAGCATTCGCCCTGTCATATTGGTGTGAAAAAGGGAGCCAGCGATTTGTTGAACTTTGTCAATGTCCTGATTTACAGGAATATTCTTTCCGGTGAACTCAGTAAGATTGCGGAGAAATGGTTCGGAGAATCACTGCCCGAATTGCCCGCATTCTAAATCAGTCGTTTTTCTTTGATTGAATGTCGGAACCGGTTATGGAGAATACATGTTATCTTCATAACCGGTGTTTTTTTGCCCGGGTACAGGCACAAATTCAGACACGGTCGAATTGGAAGCTCCGGGTTTTCGAAACAACCATACCGCGAAGGTTCCGGAGAGCAGAACGCCAAGTCCGATGAAGTACCACATCCAGTCCGGCAACCCGAGGTGAAGGACCGGTATCTTTCCCCAGTTTGGGAAGTCGTTTCCCAGGAGAAAAAGAATTCCGAAGACCGTCGCCGGCAAAATAGTTTTTCTGCCCAGGGGAAAAACTATTTCGGTGTTCTCAGACGCCGTCGTGAAGAGACTGACCAGGATGTATACGAAGGTCGTGGCCGTTATGATCGGAAGGACCGGGAGCATCGGCAGTTGTGGGGGGGGCGACAGTATTCCAAAATAAAAAAGTACCACCATGAGCTCTCCGGTGAGAATGCCCGCCATTGCTCCAAAACGGTTTCCCCTTTTCCAGTAGAGTCCCCCGACTACGACGGGAAATAATACCGCCAGACCGTTGAAGGTGGTTTTGTTGATAAAACCCAGGATGGTTTCCGGCGGATTGACGGCAATCATGAAACCGGTGAAGGCGAGCCCCACGGTGAGAAGATACCGCAGTTTTTTTTCACTGATCTTCCATGTGCCGGAGCGGGGGATTTCCCTATGGGGAATTTCCCGCATCAGGATGGAGCTGACCGTGAGCAGCTGGGAATCGAGGGTCGACATCAGGGCTGCAATACTTCCCATGAGGAGAAGGGTCCCCAGTACATCCCCCGCGAAGTGCTTCATCAGCAGAGGAAAGATAGAGTCGGTCTGTTCCGCCGGAAGGTCCGGAAACACCATCTTTCCGATCACCCCAATGGAGATAGTGAGAAAGAAGAGCCCCGTAGTGATCAGGGGGTAGAGCACCGCTGTCCAGCTGAGGGCACGTTCGTTCCTTGCCGCCATGAAACGCTGAAAGAGATGGGGAAACATCGGATCGGCAAAAAACCAGAGGGCCATGTACCCCAGCCAGATGCCCGGTGGAAAAGTCCCGCCCGACCCCGGCCGCGAGAGGTGGTCGGGATTGGTGCGAAGCAGTTCCTCATGAATCCGGACAAAGCCCCCGGCGCCCCGCACGATAATAAAAAAGGCGATGAGGGTGAACAGAATCATCATGCCGCCCTGTACGACATCGGTCCAGGCGATCGACCGAAGTCCCCCCAGGGTGACGTAGAGGGTGATAAATAGCGTCACCAGTCCCGCACCGACCAGGTAGGGCAGGCCGATGAGGCTGTGGAGGGTCCTGCCCGCGGCGATTGTCTGGATTGCGATATACGGGAGGGTGAAAAAAACCAGGAGAGTCGAAAAGGTGAGCCTCAGCGCCCTGGACCCGTACCGATCGAAGATGAAATCCGAGGGTGTCACGTACTCCCTAACCCTGGAGAGAACGAGGATTTTGTGTCCGATGAACACAAAGGTGACCGCCATGAAGCCGGTTCCGAAGCCCATAATGGGGTAAAAGGAATACCCTATCCGGTATCCCGCTCCCGAGAGTCCGAAGATGGTGAAGGCGGAGAAATTCGTCGCCGCCATGGTAAAAAAGAGCACCACCGGCTTCAGACCTCTGCCGGCAAGGTAGAACTCCACCGGATTGGCGGAAGCCTGTTTTCTGAAATGTATTCCGATCCCCAGGGTTACGGCGAAATACCCGAGCACAATCAACAACGACATGGCTACCCCCTAGAACGGATAGGGATGCCGCCATTGGTGGGGCGCCTGAACATTATCCGGAAAAACTGAATAAAAGGTTATGAGTTTCTTACTTTCTTCAGACAAGAGTCTAAGGGAAAAGTGATTTCTCAGTCAAGGAGGCAGCGCCGGGCTCGACACCGGCGCGGGCTCGACGGCGATGAAAGACGCAATCATGAAAATTGCCGCCCGGGCTCGACAACGGACTCAACAGTTTTTACAGATATGGTTTTTGCATGTATAATGGAAGGGAAGGAGAGACCAATGAAAAAAGGAATACTGTTGATGTATTGCCTGGTCTCCTTCCTGCTCCCGCATCTTGCCTTTTCCCAGGATATTAGCATCGCCGCGGCCCACATCGAGCCAATAGGAGTCCAGGAGGATACGGCCAGGCTGTTGGATGAGCTGATCACCACGTCCCTGACCCGGGAGGCTCTGTTTACCGTCATCGAACGTAACCGCATCGACCTCCTCCTGGAGGAACAGAAGTTCCAGCACACGGGAATCACCGACACTTCCGGCGCCGTACAGTTGGGGGGAATTCTGAATGCCGATAAGATTCTTCTTGGTTCCATAGGCAAATACGACAGTAAATACGTCGAGTTCATCCTGTCCCTGCGCTTGATTGACGTGGAACGTGCGGAGGTGGAGGTGGCTGAAAGCATCCAGATCCGCTCCGTCGAGGATCTGCCGGAAAAAGTGGAAGATCTTATCCGCCGTATTACTTCAGGTATGATCGTCAGGGGAAGGATTTCGGGTATCGAGGATTCGGCAATCTACGTAACCCTTGGGTCCCGCGGGGGGGTGCGGGTAGGGGACCTGTTGTCCGTACACCGGGTGGAAGTGGTCCGGGACGAGGGCGGGAAGATCCTGATGCGCGAAGAAATTCCCATCGCAAATCTACGGGCTGAAGTAGTGCAGGAGGAGAGCACCCGCTGCACCCTGGTGGATTCGAAGGCGGACCTGGAAGCCGGTCTTTATGTGAGTCGGGGCAGGACTGATCTCGGTACGGAGGATGATTTCGGGACGATAGTCGTGGATTCGATCCCGCAGGGGGCCAGGGTCTTTCTGGACGGAGACTTCTTCGGCGAAACTCCCCTCACCGCGACCTCTATTCCCGAGGGAGACTACAAGATAGAAATCCGTGCCGGAGGGTACAAAGTTTATCATGCTAAGGTCAGGTTGAGTGCAGGGAGGACCGTATCGCTTGAACGGGAACTCGAGCAGGAGATTGAGATAGAGGACC
>CAZJIN010000097.1:0-8161 GCA_964545955.1 uncultured Sediminispirochaeta sp. | reverse complement strand
CGTCCGGGCGAGGCCTGATCTGGATAGCCGCATGAAAGCGGTTACCATCCCTATAAGCAGGGCGAAGAGGAGCCCGTAGGCTGAAATCTTAAGGGTCTGCACCAATCCGAGCAGAAGTACCCCCGGTTGAAAAGTTCCGTCATCAAATCCTCCGATGTAGCGGGGTACGCGAAACCATTGCCAGCTATAACTGAGGTTTCCGGTCCCGACTGCAAGAAGCGCGACCAGGATACCCGCGAAGGTGAAAAACTTCAAAAGTTCCAGGACCGTGGGGGCGAAGAGTAAATTCAATATACGGTGAAAGGGTTGACGCCGTTTCAGTGTGATATGTGTGTATTTCAAGAGATATTCCTTAGTTGTATTGTAGTGAAGCGAGGTGGAGAGGGCAAGGGGGAGTGCTTCATGGGTGATCCCGTGTGTTGATAGTGAGACCCCGCTCCTGGGCGTATCGTTCTATTACTTCGAGGAAGGTTTTACCGTATTGTTTGAGTTTTTTTCGCCCGACTCCGTTGATTTTCAGGAAGGAGGAACGGTCTCGGGGGACTTCGGTCGCCATTTCCTGCAGGCTGGCATCGGAAAATACCATGTAGGGGGCAATGCCCTTTTCCCGTGAGAGGGTCAGGCGCAGAGAACTGAGGAGATCGAAGAGCTCCCTGTCGTAATTTCCCGCTTTGTCCGGTTTTAGCAGTATCGCCTGTCCTTTGCGGCGAACCACGAGGAAAGGGGTTCTGCCAAAGAGGATCGCCTTTCCCTCGTCCGTCATACTCAGGGTCGGGTAGCGGCCGCCGTCCTGTTGCAGTGCGGTATGGTTCAGCAGGTCGTTCATCAGCTGCTGCCAGTGTTTTTTAGACTTCTCCCGGCCTACTCCATAGGTCGGGAGGGTGTCATGGTGGCGTTGACGGATTTTCTCGGTATCGCTTCCCTTGACAATATCGATAATATGTCCGGCACCGAAACGTTCGCCCGTTCGGGCTACCGCGGAGAGCAGCTTTTGCGCGTCCACCGTGAGGTCTTCCGTGCTGGAGGCATCGGTGCAGATATCGCAGCTTCCGCAGTTTCCCCCGTGGTTCTCATCGAAATGGCTGAGAATTATTTTACGACGGCAGACGTTTGCCTGGGCATAGCGAATCATGGTATCGAGGTTTCTTTTTCCCCGGGCGGCTTCTTCCTCATCCTCAACCTGATCGATAAAATAGCGCTGGGTACGTATGTCTCCGGGGGAATAGAGCAGCAGGCAATGTGACAACAAGCCGTCCCGCCCGGCCCTTCCGGTCTCCTGGTAGTAGGCCTCCAGGCTTCGGGGAAGGTCACCGTGGATCACGAAGCGGACATTCGATTTGTCGATCCCCATACCGAAGGCGATCGTCGCGACAATCACCTCCACCTCGTCCCGCACAAAGCGTTCCTGGTTTGTCTTCCGCTCTTCATCGGACATTCCGGCATGGTAGGGCAGGGCTTTGACCCCGTGAAGACACAGAAAATCACTCGTCTCCGTTACATCGAGTCTCCTTGTCCTATAGACAATTCCTGCTTTGCCGGGGCGGTCTTTGATGAAGGCGAGGATCTGATCGAGTACGTTTTCCTTGGACTCCACGCGATAAAAAAGTTCGGGGCGGTCGAAACCCGCCCTCACTTCGAAGGGTGTTTTCATGCCGAGTTTGTTTCGAATGTCCTTCTGGACCGCTATGGTGGCCGTGGCGGTGAACGCGGCGATCCGAGATCCGGGGAACTCACCTCTGATTTTTGACAAGGCCAGGTAGTCGGGGCGAAAATCATGGCCCCACTCACTGATGCAATGGGCTTCATCCACTACGAAAAGAGTAGGACTGAATTCCCTGAGGCGTTGGCGAAATATTTCGGAAGAAAACCGTTCGGGACTGATGTAGAGCAGTTTGATTTCATGGTTGTGGAGTCGCCGGTACACACTTCGTGCCTCCTGTTCCCCCTGGCTGCTATTGAGAAATTCCGCCGCCAATCCGAGCTCCCGGGCGGCGTTTACCTGGTCCTGCATCAGGGCGATGAGGGGACTCACCACGATGGTCAGTCCGTCCAGGAGGAGCCCGGTGAGCTGGTAACAGAGTGATTTGCCCCCGCCGGTGGGCATGGAAACGAAGGCATCGGAGCCCCTGAGGAGGGCTTTTATCACTTCCCGCTGATGGGGGCGAAACGATGAAAATCCGAAATACTGCTTCAGCGCGTGATGTAGTTCTTTGTCGGAAAACACGAACTACTCTCTCATAAATTGAAGGTGTTGATCAACATTGCTCAATTCCCTTTCCTCTCCTGTCTTGAAGTGTGTATATTTATAGAGAGGAGGTTTTTATGCGTGTCTATCTCATTCAGCACGGCAAGGCCAAATCAAAAGAGGAAGATCCTGAGCGCGGGCTTACCGGTGAGGGTCGTCTGGAGACCCGTCGCATCGCGGATGTGCTCAGTCGGACCGCCCCGGATGTACATGTGATTTGGCACAGCGGGAAGCTTCGAGCGCGGGAAACCGCCGAGATTGTAGCCGAAGCCCTTGGTATGCCCAGGAGAATCATGGAACACAGCAACCTTGGGCCGAAGGATGATGTGAAACTGCTTGCCGGAGAACTGCAGGGAGTCGCCCACAATATCGTGGTGACGGGACACCTCCCCTTTCTGGCAGGACTGGCAGGTTTTATTTTAACGGGGAACATGGAGGCGAGGCTCGTAGAATTTCGAAACAGCGGGGTCGTTTGCCTCGAGAGAGATGAAGACGGGTGGACCCTTAAGTGGGCGATGACGCCTGAACTTTTTCCTCAATGAACCCTTTGCCCCATACCGTGGATTTGGGACTCCGAGGGGTCACTCCTCATGAAACCATGCCTGCCCCGGTGAACGAAAGGCCCTCTTTCGCGCGAGGGCGAGGTACCCGATAAAACCCGCCAGCATATAGGTAATCGCCACCCCCAGGGCAAGCCAAAAATAAAGGGGGTTCCCCGTGGTATAACTGTATGCGGGGAGGTTGATCGCCAGAATAAAGGGGATACACATCGCGAAGACCAGGGCCGAGGAGAATACGTAGTCCGACGCGGCGGGGGTTTCAAAATCCGGGTCTATAACCCGTAACAGTGCCAGTCCGGTGGGCATGGTGCCGGTCACAGCTCCGTAAATTATTATCAGGCGGACGAAGCGATGATCACGAAATACCCTTGAGCAGAACCAGGGAACGGTGATAAGGGTGAGCGCGCCTCCCACTCCGCACATCACGGTGATGGGAATCCAGTACTTCACCACCACCACTATGGAAATAGCGCCGACGGCAGCCGACACCATCAGGTCGACAGAATATCCGGCGATGCGGTTCAGGGCATGATTGTCGATGGTGTAGTGAATTCCAAGTATGCTGATGAGTTTTTTTGAGAGTAGGGCGGTCAGTGCGGCAAAGACGAAGCTGATCCCCCACAGGTTTACCGCCAATTCATTGCCCAGGGGGCCCGCGAAAGAAAGCAGGAAGGTCAAGAACCTGAGTAGTAGATAACTTCCAAGATAGACGAGGAAAACCATCCCCGCGGTATACGTCAGGGAATCGATCGCTTCCGTTTCCGTGGTCAGGTTCATACCCAACGGTTTTTTCGCGTCCTTCGGATAGACCCCTGTGCGAATACCCTGGTTTTCAATGATTTCTTTTTTCTCAGGAGAGATCCACTGTTTTCGAAGGCCGTAATTGATGAGCCAGACTCCCCCGAAGCAGGCAAAGAGAAAGCCTATTGCCGCGAAGGTCAAGCCCACACTTCCCCCGCCCTCGAAACCAAAGGCAGCCCAGCCCTCGCCGATTGCATATGCCTGGCCAGGCCCCAGGGCGAATCCGAGGGGTAGAAAGAATCCCATCGCAGGAAACAAGTCCGGGAAAAAGGTGTTCATAAAAAAGAGGGTCAGAAGCAACCCAACTGAGGCTTGCAGTCCGTACTGAAATATAATGGTGATTGAATTCGCCAGAATCCCGTGAGTTCCCTTTCCCCTCTGTTCGGGACCACGGCGGAGACTCATGGCGATAAAAGAGATACTCAGGAGATGGTATACCATCGTACCGAGCCCGTCCGGGGATATGTGGAAATGGGGGGCGATAAAATTGTAAAACAGGAGCAGTATAAAACCTGCGGTAAGGGCGTTGGGGATAAGGTATTTTTGAAAAAACCTGATTTTCACCCGAATATAAGTAGCCATGAGAAGGGCAAAGGATATGATGCCCAGATCGATAAAAAAATTCCAGGGAAAATTCATGCCGGACCCCCGCTGTGAAAGGTTTTCACCTCTCTATTTTACCTAAAAAAAAGCCCCTATGGTGTTAGAATTAAAATAAAAGGAGAAATAAGGAGAAAAAAGGAGGTGAAAATCGGGGCTTTTTGAAAAAACTTCCTGGCTGCCGGCTTCACCATAGGGGCAATAATTGTTTAGACTATAATTACCTGAGATTACTGTATCGTTGCCGAAACATTACAGATATGTAATCGAGATGCAATATTCTGATAAATATTTTACGGTAATATGGGGCATGATGGAAAAGATGCACTTTTCTTCTCAAAGCCGGTTTATGTTCTTTTTACTCTCGGGTTTTTTCTTGGCCTTTCCACTGCTGTTTTCATCCTTGCCGGTCCTTCATGCGGAAGATTCCGGGGGGGAAGGCTGGATAGGGCTGGGAATCGGTCTCGTGCCGCCTTCAATCCGAAGTGTCGAGGACTTTTCCGCCGATCACGGGGTCTTTGTGTATTACGTGGTACTGGGATCTCCTGCGGAAAGCGCGGGCCTTCTCCCGGGTGACGTAATCCTGCGGGTGGATACGAAGGGGGATACAAACAACGTTGTGGACCCAGGGCAGGTCAATGGAATCCTGAGAGAGCTGGCCCCACAGGAGAGTATCCGCTTGCATGTGACTCGCTTCGGGGATAAACAGATCTACGGAGTGACCCTGGAGCAACTTCCCTCAGGGGTGGAGTTTAAAAAGGTCAGGAGCCGGGTCTGGCCCGGTTTTTCGGTGGTGAAACTGACGGGAGCGATAGCATCTCGACTGGAGATGCCCCGGGTACCCGGGAGTTTTGTAATCGGAAGGGTCGAAGTGGGAAGCCCCGCCTTCATCAGCGGTCTCCGAACAGGTGATATTATCAGCACTATCGAAGGGGTCACCGTGAACGATTTTGAGGAATTTTACCGCTTTATCAATAACTCCGATACTTCTCTTTCCATCCGGATCTATCGGAGGGGACAATCCGGGGAGGTTGAACTATCAAAAACATCGGTTGCTACCCGATCGGAGATGACGGAGTGAGACTATGAGACTACTGGTGATAGAGGATGATGAAGTCATCGGGAGCTTTGTTGAAAAAGGTTTGAGGCAGGCGGGGTACGTAGTGGATCGTGTCCTCGATGCGGAATCCGGTCTCGACCTGATGGAAGTCAACAAGTACGACTTACTGATACTGGATCTGATGTTGCCCGGAATAGATGGTTTGACTCTTATTGAGAAGGTCCGTGAAACAGGGGACGCTACACCTGTACTGATATTAAGCGCGCGAAAGAGTATCGATGACCGTGTGAAGGGGTTGCAGAAGGGAGGTGACGACTATCTCACCAAGCCTTTTTCCTTTTCCGAGATGATTGCACGGGTCCAGGCATTGTTGCGCCGGTCCGGAATGAAACAGAAGGGTTCTACCGAATTAAAAGTAGCCGATTTAACCATGAACCTCCTTACCAGGGGGATATCCCGGGGAGATGAGAGGATAGAGCTCAACATGCGGGAGTTTTCCCTACTTGAGTATATGATTCGCAATGAGGGTATGGTTCTGTCCAAAACCATGATTCTTGAGCATGTCTGGGATTACCATTTTGATCCCCAGACCAATGTGGTGGACGTGCTCATTCATCGTTTGAGAAACAAGATCGACAGGAACTTTGATAAAAAGTTGATCCACACGGTGCGTGGAGTCGGGTATGTTCTTCGGGAGTAAATACGCCGGTGTTCATACAATTCATGTAAAACTGGCGATCCTCTCTACTTTGATGATTGTAGCCGGGTTTCTGTTACTTTTTAGTTTTACCTATATTTTTCTTGATTCCACCCTTCAGAGAGAGACGCGGAATGACCTCCGATTCAGACTGCTGGAGAACTGGGCTGCTTACAAGACGGGGGGAATCGATTTCATAGAAGATGAGCTGGAAATGCAAAAGAGGTTCGCAGGGGGAACTCCCTTTTTTCTGAGAGTGGCAAACCTCTCCAATCGGACCCTTTTTTCGGTTTTTCCCCGGGATTGGGAGGTCCTCAATCTCGATACTATGGATCCTGAATTGCTTCTGAAAGACGGAAAACCGGTACTGATCAGGAGTGAAGAGGGCGATCTGTCGGTGATGGTGCAGGGGATCCCCCTCGGTGACGGAAACTACTTGCAGGTAGGAATGAGCACCGAAGAGAACCGAAATCTACTGCGCCATTTTTCAAGGGTTCTCCTCTTTACCCTCGCCCCTCTTGTCCTTATTTCGATACTGGCCGGACTTCTCATCACATCCAAACTGCTACACCCGATCCAAGAGCTGATCGATACCGTCCGGTCCGTCAGGAAAACGGGAGATATGCGGGTCCGGGTCCCTGTACGAGCCACCGGTGATGAGCTTGATACCCTCAGCAGGCTTTTTAACGAGATGCTTGAGAGGATTGAACTCCTGATTTCCGGAATGCGGGAGACCCTTGATAACGTAGCCCATGATCTTCGTACCCCCCTGACCAGGATCAGTTTATCCACGGGAGTCGTACTGGAGGGGGAGGAAGATGGAGCGGCCTATCGTGGAGCGATGGAACAGGTGTATGAACAGACGCAAAAGCTCCAGGCGATGCTTGACAGTATTCTGGATATTCGAGGAGCTGGAACCGGGGTGATAAAACTGGACCGTGAGATGGTCGATCTTTCCGGTCTTGTCGAAGATGTGACGGAACTCTACCAGTATGTGACCGAGGAGAAGGGGATTCACATACACACGGACCTCCCTCCGCGAATCCTGTGCTTGTTGGACAAGAACCGTATCCGCCAGGTTGTTGCGAATCTTCTGGACAACGCGGTAAAATATACCCCCCCCCGGGGTCACGTATGGATCTCCTTGGTCAACACCGACGACCACGTGGAGGTGACAATCAGGGATACCGGCAGCGGCATTCCCGAAGATGAGATCAAGTCAATCTGGGAACGTCTATACCGCGGGAGTAGACAGCAGGACCAGCCCGGTCTGGGGCTTGGACTCAGCATGGTCAGGGCGATCGTTGAAGCCCACGGCGGCGTGGTGGATGTGAAAAGCCGGGTCGGAGAGGGCTCGGAGTTCAGCGTGCTTTTCTATCGGGGGGAGGGGGAGTAGGTGTTCAGGCCGAAGTTTCCAATTAAGAATTTGCCTGAGTTACCTCGCATTAAGGGTTTTTTTATACATATCTAAAAAAAGTTCACTCACGCTTGCCAAAACCTGTCCTTTGTTATTAGTTCTTAGCTGTTCGAAGGAGAAATATTTTCTGGAAAAAAAGGGTATAAGTTCAACAATATTCGTTTTTAGGGATTCAAAGATATAATTGTTATCGCTCATAGGTCCATATATTAGTATTCTTTGAGGAAAGAAAATGGTATAGAGTTGGGCAATGCTTTTTGCCATATTCAAAATTGCATCTTGGATTTCCGGGTGATGTACAATTGTTTTATGTTTTCTCAAGTAGTCATAGAAAATATCTTCGTCTTCCGGAGCGTCCGGAAAGTCTTTCTTAAGCCTTGGAATGAGACTCCACAAAGCAGCAGAGGCTTCGAGACAGCCTATTGAACCGCAGCTGCATAGTGATTTGTTATTTGTAAAACCCTGCCAATGTCCGAATTCGCAAAAACCTCCGATGTTTGTTTTTACAACCTTGCCCTTCTCTGCAAAAGCTGCTCCAATCCCGTAACCCCAGTGAATAAGAAGTACATCTTTATCCTGTAGTGATTTCGTAGAACTGATAAGTGTTTCCATCTCACAATCCAAAGCCCGCTTTATTGTCAGTGGTGTATGTGACAGGGCTGAGCGTTCTGAAAATTTTAGGTTACGAATAAGAGGCCATCTGGCAGTGAAAACCCATGAATCCCACTTGAAAACATTTATGCCAATAAGGATTATACCTAACCCGTAAAATAAAAAATTT
>CAZJIN010000096.1:0-8190 GCA_964545955.1 uncultured Sediminispirochaeta sp. | reverse complement strand
GACCGGCCTGCGCGCCCTTACCGGATCACCGGCCTTTTCCGGAGGAATGGAAACCCGAGGAAACTTATCGGAACTACCCACTGTAAGCCATCCCATTACCTTCTGCGAAGGCTGCCCCCACCGGGGAACCTACATGGCCCTCAACCAGGCGCTGCGGAAGACGAAGTTGGGGCAGAAAAAGACCCTCGTCACCGGAGATATTGGCTGTACCATCCTGGGGATGAACCCTCCCTTTAACTCCTGCTGGACCGAAATATCCATGGGATCGAGTATAGGAGTCGCCCAGGGCTTTGCCCGCGGAGGAATCCGCCCGCCCGTGGTAGCCACCATCGGTGACTCCACCTTTTTTCACGGAGGACTTCCCCAGCTGGTAAATGCCGTGCAACACGGGACCGAGCTCCTGCTGATTATCCTCGACAACGGGTGGACCAGCATGACCGGCTTCCAGGTGAATCCAAACACCGCCGAGCAGTTCCAGGACGAAGGCGCGCGCCGTGTGGATATCGAAAAGATAGTCGGCGCGATCGGCGTCGATATGCTGAAGGTGATCAAGCCTTTTCACCAGGAAAAAGCGATAGTGACCCTCAGTGAAGCCCTCCTTTCCGAAGGGGTCCGAGTCGTCATATCCAGGGAAGAGTGCGCCATCACCCGTCTCAGACGCAGCCCCGCGAAGTACAAGTACACCATCGACCCGCAAAAATGCACCTTCTGCAAGGTCTGCATCAACCAGACCGGTTGTCCCGCCCTCTCGGTGAAGAAGCATGATGACCGTCAGGTGGTGGCCATTGACTGGAACTCCTGCACCGGCTGCTCCCTCTGTTATTCCACCTGTCGCTTCGACGCGATCCATCCACAAGGAGTGAAAAAATGATTTTCAGTATTCACGTGTCGGGTCTCGGGGGACAGGGGGTATTGACCCTCACCGGGCTTTTTGCCGAATACACCCGTTCTGAAGGGCTTCCCACTACACTCTTCAACTCAAAAGGCATGGCCCAGCGGGGTGGAAGGGTGACCAGCGATATTCGTTTTGCCATCGAAAAGGTGTCTGGCGTCGAAAAGGTGTCTGGCGTCGAAAAGGTGTCTGGCGGCCCAGACGGCGCGGATGGCTCAAAAGAACTTTCAAAAGAACCCTCAAAGGAGTTCGAGCCGCGGATCGGCGACGGAAATGCCGATATCCTGGTGGGTCTCGAGGTTGGTGAGGCCCTCAATTCCCTTCCCCTGGCAAAACCCGGTGGTATCGTGCTCCTCTATTCCCACCGGAGCGTTCCCGCCAATATTGTTCTGGACAAACACGGCCGGTACCCGAATATTGTTGAGGTGGGGGACTATTTTTCCGCCTCCGGCGCGCGCGTTTTCACTGTTCCCGAGACGGATACCTCCGCCAACATCTATCTCCTCGGAGTCCTGGCCGCGGTCCTTCCCGCCGCCGGAGCTTCCTTCCGGGGTGATCCGACGAGGCTGCAACCCCTCCTCAGGACTCGCCTGAAACGAGGGATCGAAACCAATCTCGAAGCACTGAACAAAGGATACGAGTATGGACAGGAACTTGCAGGTCGCCCTTGATGCCCTTTTTGCCCCGACCCGTCTTGCGGTGGTCGGCTCGGTGAAAAAAGGAAAAATCGCACACCAGATTCTCTCACAGCTTTCAACCGGCGGCTTCCGGGGTCAACTCTACGCGGTGAACCCGAAGGGTGAACAGCCGGAACACCTTACAGGGGTGATCGCGGTCGTATCCATTGAGGAGATCGACATCGCCCCCGACCTGGTGGTGATCTGTGCCCCCGCCTCCGCCGTCCCCCGGATAGTCGAAGAATCCGGAAAAAAGGGAACCCCCGTCGCCGTCATTATCACCTCGGGCTTCGGCGAAATCGGTCACAGGGAAGAGGAAACGGAGCTTCTCCGGATTGCCCATTCCTACGGTATGCGCCTGATCGGCCCTAATTGCGCGGGAATAATGAACCCACACACACGGCTTTTTGCCAGTATCGAAGTACGGGCGCTTCCCGGCAGCATAGCCTTCATCACCCAGAGTGGCGCCGTTGGAGGTGCCGTCCTTGCCATGGCCGAGACAAGGGGTATAGGATTCTCAAAGTTCGTCAGCTACGGCAACCGTGTGGACATCGGCGAGGAGCAGCTCCTCGATTACCTGGAATCGGACCCCGCTACAAGGGTCATTGCCCTCTATATTGAAAGCCTTCAGGAGGGTCGACGTTTCATGAAAACTGCCGGGCGAGTCTCCCTTACCAAACCGATAGTCCTCATCAAGGCAGGCC
The DNA here is from genome assembly GCA_964545955.1 of uncultured Sediminispirochaeta sp. Lineage (GTDB taxonomy): Bacteria > Spirochaetota > Spirochaetia > DSM-16054 > Sediminispirochaetaceae > DSBN01. The sequence goes on along the minus strand of CAZJIN010000096.1, from coordinate 5,917 downwards.
GGAGCGTTGCGGGAAACAGGGCGGCAAGTTCTCATACCGGTTCCTTCACCGGTTCCGACGAGGTATTCCGTGCCATGGTCGGTCAGACCAATACAGTTCGAGCCGCAGGTATAGAGGAGATGCTCGATCTCTGTCAGGGCTTTGCCCTGTTGCCACCGGTGAAGGGGAAAAAACTTGCCGTTGTAACCAATTCAGGGGGTCCCGGAATCCTCACCACGGACCACGCCGAGGAACTCGGCCTGGAACTCCCCCAGCCTTCTGAAAAGCTGAAAAAAGAACTCTACACCTTCCTCCCCGGCCACAGCTCAGTGTCCAATCCCGTAGACCTCACGGTCGAAGGAACCGAAGAGGGCTACCGCCGTTCCCTGGAAATACTCCTTTCGGGGGACGAATATGATGCCGCCGTCGCCATCAATGTGGCGACTCCCTTCCTCGACTCTACCGGCCTGGCGCGGGGAATCGCCGATGCCGCAGACACTACGGGGAAGGCCGTGGCAGCGGCCTTTATGGCCGGAAGAATTGTGGCAACTGGAGAGAAGGAACTGCGGAAACGGGGAATTCCGACTTTTCCCACGGGAGAACGGACCGTGGAAGTGCTTGCAGCCATGAAAAGGTACTATTTCCGACGGGACATCCAAACCACCGGGGTTGTCATGTCCACCGGGAGTACCGGATCTAAGCAGCCCCCTAAAGCCACAACAGGCTCCGAAATCACAGAGAGCTTCGAGATCTCAGAGTCCCTTCTCTCCCCGCCGGTCCTCATGTCCACCGCTCTGGAGCTCCTCGGGCACTACGGCTTCAGCCTGCCCCGCTACCGCTTTGTCGCCGCCGGGACCGGATCACCCCTTGAGCTGGAAGGATTGCAGTTCCCCCTGGCTATGAAGGTGGTAAGTCCCTCGATCGCCCACAAGAGCGACGTCGGAGGGGTCAGGCTGAACCTCTCCTCTGCCGATGAAGTGCAATCCGCCTTTCAGATCATGCAGGACACGCTCTCGGACCGACAGTTCAAAGGGGTGATCATTCATGAGATGATCCCCCAGGGAGTTGAAGTGATTCTCGGTATAAAAAGAGATCCCACCTTCGGTCCGGTGATCGTAGTCGGCGCCGGAGGTATTTACACGGAGCTTTTGCGAGACGTATCCCTGCGTATCGCCCCGGTCGATCGGAAAACTGCGGAGGAGCAGCTTCGTGGGCTGAAAATCTTTAAACTCTTCGAAGGCTTCCGTGGAGGCCCTCGTCTTGACGTACCTGCCCTGGCGCGTCAGGTTGAACTTCTCTCCACCCTGTCTCTGGAGCATCCCGAGATCGTGGAGCTGGACCTGAATCCGCTTTTCGTACTGGAGGAAGACGCCGTGGTCGGAGATGTACATATAATCGTCGACAGCGACAGAGGTGAGAAATGATGAATCGTCAGGAAAAAGCCTATGAACGGGTGGCTTCGGAACTCAGGGACCGCATCCTCTCCCGTCGGATTGGGCCGGGTGAGCAGATGCCCACCGAGACTGAGTTGATTCTGGAATTCGAGGTCTCCCGCATTACCGTGCGACGGGCCCTTGAAATCCTCGAGGAGGAACACCTTATTCACCGGAGACAGGGCAAGGGTTCCTTTGTCAGCCCAAACCCGATCCGACGCATCCCCCTCCTGATCGACTACGCCCGAAGCATACACACCCATGCTCCGAACCTCTTTAGAAATCTTCACGTATGGAAGTGGATCTCCCCCCCCGAGGAGGTATCCGAGCAACTGAAAATGAAAAAGGAAGAGCTCGCCTTCTACTGTGAGAGAATTGATATTCTGGACGATACACCGGTTGCTTTCGACCAGGCCTATATCCCCCGGTCCTTCGCCCAAAATTTGAAAGAGGATGACCTCTCCGCCATAGATTTCAATGACGTGTGGGAGCAAAAAAGCGATTTTTCTATTCTCACCTGCACCCAGATAGTCGATGCCGTGCACGCCGATTCCTCCGTCGCAGAGACCTTGAACATGAAACCCGGGGCCGCGGTATTGCAGGGCACTGAAATCTACTTCACCCACAACAGGCGTCCCACGGGGATTTTTATCAACTTCTACCACCCCGATTACATCAGCCTTGTCTCAAGGTTCAACTGGGGCTCAGAGACCTGACCGCTTCTTCGACAATTCCGCGAGGCCGGTGCCGGACCTACCCGCCGTACCCGCCAGTACCGGACCTACCCGCCGTACCCTGACGTACCCACCGTACCCGCCGGTGCAGCGCCCATAAGCCTTATCCGCCGGCCTTATCCGCCGGATCAAAAAAAGTGACGCCCTCGGCTGTTCATGGTATAGTAGAAAATCATTTTCTCAGAGGTACCAAAGAGTGGACACACAGGACTTTGAATTTCACAGCGTTCCCGGACGTGGAAAACTGATGAGGGAGTTCATCGATTTTCCAAAAAGACTTTACAGGAATTCCGGGTATTTTGTTCCTCTCTTCGATTTGGACATGCGGGACCTCCTCCGGAAAAAACATCCCTTCTTCAAACATTCCGATGGGGAGTTCTTCCTTCTCACCAAGGGCGGAGAGACCGTTGCCCGGGCCCTGATCACCGAAAACAACCGGTACAACGAGTTTCACAAAACGAACTTCGCTTTTTTTGATTTTTTTGACATCATCGACGACCAGGAGACGGCGGATCTCCTCTTCAATCACCTCGAAAAATGGACGGAGCAACGGGGCCTAAAGGCACTCTGCGGACCGATGCTCTCAGGGGGAGCCGGGGGCGCCGGGATCCTGGTGGAAGGCTTCGACCTCCCCCCGGCAATGACCATGATGCGCTACAACTACCCCTACTACCAAAAACTTCTTGAACAAGCCGGTTTCATCAAATACGTAGACCTGCACTCTTTTTCCGTCCCCCCCGAGAGTTTCACACTTCCCGAACGTATCTCCCGGCTCGCGGAAAACGTACTGAAGAGAGGCCGCTTTTCCGCGCTGAAATTTCGCACAAAAGGGGAAATCAGGAAAAAAGTGGAGGAGATCAAGTTCCTCTACGCGGGAACTCTCAACCATCACCTGGAAGATTATCCCCTCTCGGAGGAGGAACTCAATCGGCTCGCAAAGGACTTGCTCACCGTGGCCGACCCCGAGCTCATCGTACTGTTGACCTACGACGACAATATCATAGGATATGTCTTCGGCTTTGCCGATATTACCCCCGTCCTGCAGCTCAATCGGGGTCGACTGGGACCGCTACAGATCCTTCGACTGCTCACATCCATGAAGAAAGCCCACAAAATCCTCTTCAACGGCATTGGGATTCTTCCCGAATATCAACGACTCGGGGGCAACGCCCTATTGTACAGGGAACTGGAAATTCTGATGCAGAAGAGAAAATTCGAGGAAGCCGAATTGGTGCAGATCTCGGAGAAAACGGACCTCATGATCAGCGACGCGGCGCATCTCGGTGGGCAACCCTGCAAGGTCCATAGAATGTATCAGAAAAAGCTTGGGGTCTGTGGGCACTCATTGAAACCCGCCGCGGTACTCCCTTACGTGGCACTCCCTTACGCGGCGCTCCATTGAGCGGCACTCCCCGACGTCCTTCGTGGCGCTACCTCTCCCTGATCAGCACCCTTCCGAAGGCCTTGATCTTCGGACTGTCCTCCGGGTAGCTGCGATACTCCACCACCCCCGACACCGAGTAGGCGTCGATAAACCAGATCTGCCCGGCCTCGATCTTTTCAAAAATCGCGATATGGGTGATACCGTCGTCCCCCATGAAGATGACGTCTCCCTTTTCAGGCACATCCAGGGGCTCGGTGTATTCATGGTAAAAATCGACCACCGCCGCGTCGGTGAAAGGCAGAGAGTAGCCGAAGTGCCCCGCCGCCTCGTAGTAGACGTTCACCACCAGCCCCGAGCAGTCTATCCCCCGGGGGGTCGGAAAATCCTGCCCGCCCCACTCATATTCCATGCCGATATAATCCTGAGAGATCTCCCAGGCCATCTCCCGGACCTCCAAGGGGGCTTCGATGATCTTCACTCGCAGGTCGCAGGAGGATACCAAAGTGAGAAGAGCGGCTCCGGCTACGCGCACCAGAAGCCATACATGCCGCGGTTTTCGGAACATCCAAACCTCCCTGCTATAAATATAGCAATGAAACGCTGGAAATTCTAAGACCCGCCGACTCACCTTCTAACTCGGCAATCAAGGGCTTAATTATAATCCTCCACCACCCCCTAATCCATCAGCGCATAAATCTGCAGATAATAAAGAGGAGTCTCCGAGAAGGGCATTCGCTGCAAAGTTTCATAGTGGTTTTGGGAAACCCCTGCTTTGATCCCCAGGTAGGTTTTTCGGGACAGCAGGTTCCAGATCGACCAGAATGGAACATGACTGATACCGATCTCCGCTGAATAGCCCGCCTCCAGGGAATCCCCCCCGAAAACCTCACTAAGGGACGCCTTCAGATTTAGGTCTACACCCAACCTACGGGAGGGATTGTCCCTGTTGGGGAGAACCAGAATCGGAACCTTCAGATCCATATAAGCATGGGAGAGGCCAAAAGAGCTCTCATCCAGACCGACGGAGGGAAACACCCCGCTGCTCCATTCCACCCGATCGAGAATAGGTCCTTCGAATCTGAATCCCGGCTGAAACTCCGATTTTGGAACGGACAGGTACAGGCTCGGTCCAAAGAACAATCGATCTCCAAAGAAATTGAACAATTTTTCCACCGCCGCCTGCTCGATGATGTCCTCCGCGGAGAAAAGACTGTTGATCCGATACCCCCTGAACACCGTATCGAAATAGACCCTTTCCACTGTCATTTCTTTAGTATCATACTCTCCTTCCTCTTCATCGAAGACGAAGTCGAATTCTCCCTCTGGGCTGTTCTCGAAACTAAGGGCGGGAAGGTAACGAATATTCAGTCCCAGGGTGAAATCATATTCATTGTACCGGCACTGCATCGCGAGAATCGTGTTGCCGTATTGCCAGCCCTCGTGAATGCCGTTGTCCTGAAGAAATGGAACAGCATCGACAGTATCGTCCTTGAGGCCGAGATAGAAATAGCTCCCGAGGAGAAAAAAACGGGCATCAAGAGTCTCAGAGGAATAGATCCTTGTATTGATCATCGCGTCGAACTGCATGGGACTTCCTACCAGATCTCCCTCTGTCGAGGGCAGGGTGAAGGTTTCGGGAACGAAATATCCATCTCCCCGAAGGTAGATGACCGGCTCATCCAACGCAACGACCGCCTTGTGATCATTGATCACCCTGAAGAGGTCCACACTGCCCTCCGCGAGACTATTGAAACGAGCGGGAGATAATGCTTCAGCCGGGACCTCGACCATCACGGTGATGATAAAAAGAAAGGAAAAAAGGAAAATCCGCAATCTTCGCATCATTCTACCCTTCCAATAACAAAAATCATATCACTATCGAACAGGGATGAGGCATTCATTGTACTCCCGGTGGCACCCAATATCAAGAAAAAGAGAGCACCGACAGCACCTAATTCATCTAAACGGAAAGTTGTATAGTAAACTCCGGCTGAGGGCTTCGTTTGAGGTAAAGGGAGCCGTTAAGTTGTTTTACCAGGGTGGTGATCAGTTGCATCCCCAGGGTATCGGGGTTATCCAGCCGGATATTCTCGGGAAAGGGTGCTCCGGTGTTCGAGAGGTTCATTTCAAGCTCTCCAGTGGAGGTCCTCTTCAGGTCCAGGGAAAAAACAGGTTCCCCGGGGCCGTTAAAGCCGTATTTAACAGCGTTGGTCGCGATCTCGTTGACAACCAGTCCAAGGGGGATGGCAGACTTAGTGTTCAGGAAGATTTTGTCTATATCGATCTTCAGTTGGACTCTTTTTCCCGCAAAATTTGAAAAAATCAACTCCAGCAGGTCGCGAAGGTAACTCTGCACATCAATTTTTGTGATATCCCCGGACTGAAAA
>CAZJIN010000095.1:0-8233 GCA_964545955.1 uncultured Sediminispirochaeta sp. | reverse complement strand
TGTCCTTTAGTACCGCAAGATGCTGGGATATAACCGGCTGAGATTGATTCAGCAGTCTCCACAGTTCGGTAACACAGGCGTCTTCCTGTTCAATCAGGCAAAGCAGCTTCAGCCGTACCGGATGGCCACACACCTTCAGCCTCTCCGCATATTTCTCAATCATCTCATCTGAACAACATGTATTTTCTAACATAACTGGATTTACAGTACACGTTTTATTATTTTTTTTCAAGCAAAAACTTGAAGAAACCCTATATATTGCTTTAGTATAAGCTCTAAATGAAATATACCTATCTTGACTGGGCCGCGACCACACCTATGGATCCCCTCATTGCAGAACAGATGCGTGAAGACCAGATCAAATATCCAGGAAACCCTTCTTCTCCCCATTTTTTGGGAAGAGAGTCGTTTAAATTCCTTACTTCGGCACGCAAAAAATGTGCCGAAACGCTCGGCGTGGATCCTTCCAACCTCTTCTTCACCTCCGGAGGGACCGAATCCGACAGTATCCCCCTTCTCTCTCTTTTGAGAAAAAAACGCGGCGGGGGCGAACTGATTCTTTCGTCAATCGAACACTCCGCCGTATACGAGCTCTCTTCCACTTTCAAAGACCTTGGATACAAGGTGATTTTTGTTGATCCCGACCGGAATGGCATCATTCCCCCGGAAAAAGTTGAAGCCGCCCTCAGTCCCGATACGATCGGCGTATCGGTGATGATGTTAAACAATGAAACCGGCGCGATCCAGCCGATCGATGAAATCGTCGAGAGGGTGAGGTCTTACGAAAAACGAAGGGGCAGGAATATTCATTTTCACTGCGACGCGGTACAGGCCCTCGGAAAGGTTCCTTTATGTCTTCCAAGCCTCGGCATAGACAGCGCCGCTTTCAGCGCCCACAAAATCATGGGCCCCCGGGGCATCGGTCTGCTCTATGCGTCCCATAAATTGCCCGTGCTTTCCTCGGGGGGAGGACAGGAATACGGTATTCGTCCAGGCACGGAAAACCCCGCCGCCGCCGCCGCGTTCGCCAACGCCCTGGTGAAGAGCCATGAGGACCTCCCACAAAATCTTGACCACGCGGGACATCTCTATACACAACTCCTCAAAGAGCTTGAAGGATTCGAGGGAGTCACTCCCCTTCCTGAAACAAGGTCGGATTTTTCGCGGGATTTTTCCCCTTTCATACTATCGCTTTTCACCAATCCCGTACCGGGGGAGTTGCTTGTCCGAGTACTCAGCGACCGGGGCTTCATGATCGGAACCGGTTCGGCGTGTTCCTCCAACAGAAAAAAGAAACAGGGACGTGTTGCCGCGGCTATGGGCGTTCGCACTAGGGACCTCCCCGGGATTATTCGAGTCTCCTTCGGCTCATCTACGACTATCCATGAGGTGACCACTTTCGCGAAAGCCCTTCGCGAAGAGATCACCTCGCTCCGTAGTACCATAAAGGGCAAAAACTGAAGTACCGCTCCACAGGAGAATTGCAACATGGCCGCTATCTACCTTATCCGTATTGGTGAATTGACCCTTAAACGGGAGAACCGCGTTTTTTTTGAAAGAAAATTAAAAAGTAACCTCAGAAAATGCATGGATGTGAAAAACGTGCGCATCACCGGCAGTCAAGGCCGTTTTTATATTGAAACTCCCGAGGAAAATTCGGAACAGGTAGAACACGCCCTCTCCCACACCTTCGGGATCGTTTCCTACTCACGGGCAAGAAGGGTCCAGAAGGACCCCGATATCGTGGATAGAACCGCCCTCAAGGTCATTCGGGACCTCGTGGAAACGGGGGATATCAATCCCGACGCCCCCCGTCCCGTTACCTTTAAAGTGGAGGCCCGTCGGACTGACAAATCCTATCCCCAGAATTCCTATCAGATTGCCTGTAACATCGGCGCTTCAATTCTCGAGAATTTCCCTTTTCTTGAGGTCGACGTGCATCACCCTGATTTTTTACTGTTTATTGAAATTCGTCAGGAGGCCTTTGTCTACGGGAGACTCCGCCCCGGCCTCAGTGGGCTGCCCGTAGGCTCCGCCGGTAAGGCGATGCTAATGCTCTCCGGTGGTATAGATTCTCCCGTTGCCGGGTTTATGATGGCAAAAAGGGGCTTGAAACTCGATTTTATCTATTTTCATACCTATCCCTACACCTCCGAGGAAGCCCTGGAAAAGGTAAAAAAACTCTCCGCCACGATCGCACCCTATATAACAGGGGCAAACCTCTTTATCGTCCCCTTCACCGAAGCCCAGTTGAGAATCAACGAGCGTGCCCTGCCCCAGGAGGTGACACTTTTGATGCGCGCCGCGATGGTGAAAATCTCCTGTCGGCTCGCACGTATCCATGGTGGAAGCGCCCTCGTGACGGGAGAATCCCTCAGCCAGGTCGCCAGCCAGACCGTGGAAAGCATCGCCTTCACCGGAAGCGCAAGTTCACTCCCGATTTTTCGTCCCCTGATTGGTCTGGACAAGGAGGACATTATACGTCACGCGAGGAGCATCGGCACTTATGAAACATCCATTCTTCCGTACGACGACTGCTGTACAATCTTCAGTACCGAACATCCCCTCCTCCGTCCAAAAATGGATAGGATGTGGGATGCCTGGAAGAGACTGGAACTAGATGACCTGCTGACACGGGCCGTTGAAGAAACAGAAAGAAAATATATTCATCCCCTGTACGGAATTTAGCGAGACGGAACAACAGCCCTAGAAGAAAAAGTGTCCACAATGAAATTTTCAGGGGTTCTGGTATTTTTATTTCTTATCCGAAGAAGAGGATGCCGCTGATACGGGAGTGGAAGAATGGTCGGATTTTTTATCCGTCCCCTCCTTCTTCACGGGCTTTTCCCCCTCTTTTTGAGAATCCGAATCACCTGACCCACCTTTCGATCGGCCCCCTCCGCTTTTTCGGTTGTCGGTGACATAGAAACCACTCCCCTTGAAGATAACGCCAAGGCCTCCGCCAATGAGTCTCTTGAGTTCTCCTCCGCATTCGGGACAAGTGGTGAGAGGTTCGTCGGACATAGCCTGAAAATGTTCGAATTTATATTCGCAGTCTTTACATTTATAATCATAGGTCGGCATCACTAATGCTCCTTCTCCAAATTCTTTATGGAAATATACATAATTTTTGAATGCTTCGGCAATAGGAAACCGCCATATAGCCGATCAATCCAGACGGACCGGAATGCCGTGCCCGCTGAGTTCCTCTTTTATGCCCCCGACGGTATAGCCCTGAAGGTGCACCATTGACGCGATGAGGGCCGCATCCGCGCAACCTTCGGAAAGGACCTCCGCGATATGCTCCGTCTTTCCAGCACCTCCCGAAGCAATTACGGGAACTTCCAGGCAAGTAGACAACATCTTCATCAAAGGGATCTCGTAACCGTCCCGAGTGCCGTCGGCATCTATCGAGTTCACGACAATTTCACCGGCCCCTAGCTTTACCGCCCGTTTCGCCCATTCGAGGGCATCCAGATCCGTAGAGGTACGACCACCGTTGATAAATACACGATACCCCGAGGGCATTGTCCCGTCACGGGCTGCATCCATCCCCAGTACTACACACTGATTACCGAAATACCTCGCCCCTTCACTGATTATACCTGGATTCTTTACCGCCTGACTATTCAAACTCACCTTCTCCGCACCCGCGAGAATCACCCTGCGCATATCATCGAGGGAAGATAAACCGCCCCCCACTGAGAAGGGAATAAAAATCTCCCGGGCAACGCGTGCCACCACGTCAAGCATGATCCCCCTCTTTTCCGCACTGGCAGTGATATCATAGAACACCAGCTCATCCGCGCCCTGACGATAATACTCCCCGGCCATTTCGACGGGATCACCCACCTCCCTGTTGCCCTTGAATCGAACTCCCTTGGTGGTTCGGCCGTCTTTTACATCCAAACACACGACTATTCTTTTCTGCAACATGGTATCAGTCCCCCCTCACGCAATCGGTACCAATTGTACCGGCAAAGTTTTTCAGCAGCTGAAGACCCCATTTTCCGGATTTTTCGGGATGGAATTGTACCGCGTAGAGGTTTCCGTAATGAAAGGATGAACAGAATTCAATACCGTATTCCGTTGTGGAGAGGACACACTCCCTGTTCTCGGGTTCAGGGTAGTAGGAATGGACAAAATAAAAGGAGGCACCCCGGGGTATTTTTTCAAAAAGGGGATTCTCTTCGGAAAAGACCACGTTATTCCACCCCATATGGGGAATTTTATATCCCTTCATCCGGGGAAACCTTTTTGCCCTTCCCGGAACAATACCGATACAAGGAGTATCCGTCTCCTCACTCCCGTTCAGCACTATCTGAGCGCCTATACAAATACCGAGTATGTTCCTGCCTGATTTTTCATAGTTCCTGATAAAATCAACAAGTCCGTATTGCCTCAGGCTCTTCATAGCGGCACCGGCCTCACCAACCCCGGGAAAAATCAACTTCTCCGTATCCTCCAAGACCCGCGGGTCTGAGGAAAGAACAAAGTCCACATTCAGGTAATGCAGGGCGGTTTCAACACTCTTCAGGTTTCCCGCGTCATAATCGATTATGCCCACGCGTGCCATAGAATCTCCTTTTTCACTGTCTTTCACCGTTCTTTTTTTCTATTTCCGTCTTTCCACCAGGGAATCGGTAAAGGGCAAGGCGATCGAAAAAAACCACTCCAGGCGATCCGACGATATCGGATATCCCCTTAGGACCACCGTCCGGTACCGGAGAATCACCGGATCGTTCTCCATTAATTTTCCGTAGTCCCTACCCTTTTCGGTTTTTCCCAGCTCGCTCAACAACTGAAGCCTCAAAAGCAGGTAAAGTGATCGGGCGGGGGGGATATCCCCGCAGCGATAGATACCGTCAATCCGATACATTTCCCTTGAATCGGTGTATTTCGCGTCAGTGGAGGGAACAAGCCGGTTCAGGCTTATCCGAAGTTCTTCGACTTCCCTGAACACCGGAGGAACTTCGGAAGGCAAAACCGGATGGGAAGCATAGACCGACATTGCCGAACGTTCCATAGCGGTCTGTACGAAAAGGGGGAGCTGTTTCCGTGGACCGGAGCTTATCCGCTTCAAAAGAGAATCCATATCGCCGTTGGAGATACACACCTCTTCATTACCGAGGAAGGCGAGCTGAATACCCGTGCTATTATTTTCCCACCAAGGGTAATCGCCTTTTTTCCTGCTCCACTGATCACTGAACCGCAAGGAGAGACGCGCTGAAAAATCAGGATATCTTCCTGTACTTAGTATGTTGAAGTACATCCCGTCGGATACCGTCCTGAAACTACCGTGAATTATCTCGGTACGTTCGAGGAGTTTTTCGAGAGATTCTTCATCCATCCCCGCGGTATCAAGTATCTTCCGTGTAAGCCCGAAATCCCGGGCCGGTTCAAGGCGGATATAGATTTCCCCTTCACTAAAAAGAAGCGAGGAAAAATCTGTGGAGATCGGCTGTGGACTGCCGGCACATCCTCCGATCATCAGCAGGGTACACAGAAAAATCGCCCCGCCGATGAATCGGACAACCGAAACCCGTGACCGGGAAAACCACATTATTCAGCCTTCTTCAGTCCTACCATGCACTTCTCTTCACCACACTCCACTGTTATCGGATCTCCATCGCTTTTCCATTCATATTGCACCGCAAGGGTTTCCTGGAGCAGGTGGTCCTCAAAGTTTTCAACCGCCCTTTTTATCCCCTCGGGGCCGTGAAGGAAGAGTTCTATCCGGTCCGTCACTTCAAGCCCACGATCCTTACGGAGATTCTGTATACTCCTGACCAGATCTCGCACGGTTCCTTCGTTTTTCAACTCTTCGGTGATCTCAGTATCAAGACCCACGGTGAGGGAGCCTTCGTTGATGACCTTTACGTTTTCCTTCTCGGTTCGTTGCACGACTATTCCGTTTAGCTTCAACTCCAGAGAACCTTCTTCATAGTCGATATAGAGGGTTGCGCCTTCCATCAGGGATTGTATTTCTGTCATGGAGAGGGCTTCGATCTTCTTCGCGACGAACTTCATATGCTTCCCGAGTTTTTTTCCAAGCACCTTGTAATCGGGTTTTGCGCTATAAATGACGAGATCTTCCTCGTTCTCCTTGAACAGCACATCCTTCACGTTCAGTTCTTCACGAATCATTTCTTCCATTTCACGGAGCACCCGTTTTTCCGTGCTATCCCTGGTCACCAGGTATATCGCCTTCAGGGGTTGACGGATCTTGTAGTTGTGCATGCTACGAAGGGCTCGTCCCATGGATACCGCCTGCCTGGTAATTGCCATTTTCTGTTCCAGATCGTGGTCCCGCTGGTTTTCATCCGCCTCGGGGTAGTTTTCCAGGTGCACCGATTCGGCCATTCCCTCCGTTTTCAGGTTGAGATACATCTCTTCGGTGATAAACGGAACAATGGGGGCAGCTACATAGAGCAGCTTCATCAACACGCTGTAGAGTGTTCCATAGGCCTGGATTTTATCCGGGTCATTCTCAGACCTCCAGAACCGCCACCTTGAACGACGGATATACCAGTTGTTCAACAAGTCTATGAACCGGATAATCGGATCGATCGCCTTCTGCAGATCGTAGGCTTCGAGATAGTAGGAGACATCTGAAACGAGACGCTCCGCCTCCGACAAAATCCATCGGTCTATAGGGTTGGCGGGTGCCTCCGGTGGCTTTGCCCCCGGGATTGCCTCGTACCCGTCAATATTCGCGTAGGTGACGAAAAAACTATAGGCATTCCACAGGGGAATCAATACGCTCTTCAGTACATCCCGCACCCCCTCATCGGAATATCGAAGGTCCTCGGCCTTCACGACCGCGGAGTGCATCAGAAAAAGTCTCAGAGCGTCGGCTCCGAAGTTATCAATCACCTCCACCGGATCGGAGTAGTTCCGCTCGGATTTTGACATTTTCTTGCCGTCTTCCGCGAGAACCAATCCATTGACCACGACATTTCTAAACGCGGGTTGATCAAAAAGCCCCGCCGCGAGAATTGTAAGGGTGTAAAACCAACCCCGAGTCTGATCAAGACCTTCACAGATGAAATCCGCGGGAAAATTATTCTCAAACCACTTCTTATTTTCAAAGGGATAATGAACCTGGGCGTAGGGCATAGAGCCTGATTCAAACCAACAGTCCAGCACATCGGGAATTCTCCGCATGGTTCCTTTTCCATCGGGGCTTGGCCAAGTGAGGTCGTCCACAAAATGTTTGTGCAAATCGTGGATTTTTGCCCCTGATTTCTCCTCGAGTTCCTTTCGTGAAGAAATAACTTCGATATAGTCACTGCCGTCACACTTCCAGATCGGAATCGGATTTCCCCAGTACCTGTTTCGACTAATGGCCCACTCCCGGGCACCCTCCAGCCATTTTCCAAACCTACCCTGTTGCAGATGTTCTGGCACCCAGTTTACCGTATTGTTGTTGTTGATCATTCTCTGTTTAATCTTGTCAACATTTACGAACCAGGAGGAGACAGCCCTGTAGATCAGGGGTTTCTTGGTACGATAACAAAAGGGATAACTGTGGCGGTACTTTTCCTTCTTTATCAGTTTGCCCTCATCCTTGAGCTTCTCCATGATCGGCTTATCCGCATCTTTGACGAAGAGACCTTCAAAATCGGGGACTTCTCCGGTGAAACGGCACTCCGCGTCAATCGGACAGATCACAGGCACATCGGAATCCTTCAGGGCCTCGTAATCCTCTTCTCCAAAGCCCGGAGCCGTATGCACGATACCGGTACCGTCTTCAGTAGTTACATAATCCGAAAGTATGGTCCGGAAGGCATCTTCCGAATGTAGGTCGGAAAAATAGGGAAAAAGTGGTTCATACTTGATACCGACAAGCTCTTCTCCCCGTTTTTCTTCAACAATCTCATAATCCTTTTCATCATGATAATAGGAGGACAGGCGGTCCTTTGCCAGGATATAAAACTCCTTACCATCCTTCACCTTCACGTATACAATATCCTTTCCAAAGGCCAGGGCGAGATTCGAAGGAAGGGTCCAGGGAGTGGTGGTCCATGCCAGGATATAGGTATTCTCACTCTCCTCCACCCGAAACTTCACCGTCACCGCCGGATCGGTTACGTCCTGGTATCCCCCCAGGTTTACCTCAAAATTCGACAGAGGTGTGGAAAGGGCGGGACTATAGGGAAGTATTTTGTATCCCTCGTAAAGGAGTCCGTCGTCCCAGAGTTTTTTGATCACCCACCAGATGGATTCCATA
>CAZJIN010000094.1:0-8290 GCA_964545955.1 uncultured Sediminispirochaeta sp. | reverse complement strand
AATGTTTAGACAGAGTGGGGTTTTTCGTGAAGGACAGGTGGTGGATGAGCGAATCATGGACCGGATGGACCTCGAACGGGAGAGGGGGATCACCATTTCCGCCAAGAACTGTGCGGTCGGGTGGAAGGGTGTGAAGATAAACATCATCGATACCCCGGGACATGCCGATTTCGGCGGAGAGGTGGAACGCGCCCTTTCCATGGCCGACGGTGCAATATTGCTGGTGGACGCTTCGGAGGGCCCGCTCCCGCAGACCCGTTTCGTACTTTCCAAAGCACTTGCGGCGGACCTGGCCCTGATGGTGGTGATCAACAAGATAGACAGGCCAGATGCCCGGCCCCTCGTTGTACTTGACGAGATTCACGACCTGCTGATCGATCTGGATGCTTCGGAGGAGCAGTTTGATTTTCCGCTGATGTACGCGGTTGGCCGGGACGGGGTGGCTTCAAAGGAGCTGGACCGGCCGGGGAAGGACCTCCATGAGCTCCTGGATACCATTGTGGAGGAGATGCCCGGGCCCCATGCGGATGTGAATGAGCCCTTTCAGATGCTGGTTTCCGACCTCAGCTACTCCGATTATCTGGGGAGGTTGGCCATCGGAAGGGTCTACAACGGCCGGGTGAAGGCGAATGAGAACCTGACTTGTATCGGGTTTGATGGCGAAGCCGTTCCTCTGAAGATCTCCAAGCTGCAGCAATATCAGGGTCTTTCGATTGTAGACGCGGATTTTGCCGAGCCGGGGGATATTGTAGTGCTGGCGGGCATTCAGGATGTGCATATAGGCGACACCATCTGTACCCGTGAAAATGTGCAGGCCTTGCCGCGAATAACGGTGGACGAGCCGACGGTGGCGATGAGATTCACAAAAAATACCGGTCCCTTTGCCGGACAGGGAAAGACGATCGTACAGGCGGGGAAGTTGTATGACCGCCTGGAGAAAGAGACCCTTATGAACGTCTCCATGCGGCTTCAAAAATCCGCCGATGGGGAGAGTTTTATCGTTCAAGGAAGGGGTGAGTTTCAGATGGTGATCCTGATCGAGACGATGCGTCGGGAGGGCTACGAATTCTGCGTGGGACGCCCAGAAGTGATCATGAAGCAGGAGAAGGGAAAAAAACTGGAGCCCATTGAACACCTTTTTATAGATTGTGAAGATACCTACATGGGAATTGTGACTGAAAAACTCTCCCGGAGAAAAGGTCGGATGATCACCATGTCGAATCATCAGACCGGTCGGATACGTATTGAGTTCAGTATTCCCTCACGTTCTCTGATCGGGTATCGGGATGAATTCCTCACCGACACGAAGGGTACGGGTATTATGAACTCCTTTCTCTCCGGGTATGAGGAGTACAGGGGGGATTTTCCACAACGTCATACGGGATCGCTTGTGGCGGACCGTCAGGGAAAGGCGATTCCCTACGCCCTGTTCAACCTTGAGCCGCGGGGAAACCTCTTTGTCGAGCCGGGGGATCCCGTCTACGAGGGTATGATTGTGGGGGAACACAACCGTGAAAACGACCTCAACGTGAATCCCTGCAAGTTGAAAAAACTCAGCAATATGCGGGCTGCCGGCAAGGATGACAACGTGATTCTGACACCGATTATTTTATTGACCATCGAGAGGGCGGTACAGTTTATCCGTGAGGATGAGCTTGTCGAGATTACCCCCACATCTATCCGTCTCAGGAAGCAGAAACTCCCCGCGGCCGAGAGAAAGATCTATGAAAAAAGAAAAGAATGATATGCCCGCAAGGCTTCTAATGACTTTGCGTATCTCTCCGTACCTGTTATCATAAGAATATGCTGAAAATCGGAGATTATAACACCCTGAAGATTACACGTTTTGTCCGTGGAGGATGCTATGTGGAGACGGGCGAGCCAAAGCAGCCTGAGATCCTTGTGCCGAAGCGGGACCTGCCTGCCGAAACCCGACCGGGGGACAGGCTGAAGCTTTTCGTCTTCAACGATTCGAAGGAAGTCCTCGGGGCGACCACCGCGATACCCCTGGCGAAGGTCGGTGAGTTTGCCCCAATGGTGGTGAAGGATGTCACCAGTTTCGGCGCGTTTCTCGACTGGGGCATTGCCAAGGACCTCTTTGTGCCCCGAAAATACTGGGATCGGCCCCTTCACAAGGGCGAAACAGCGGTGGTGTATCTCAAACTTGATTATGAGCAATCCGGAGTGATGGGCAGCTGCATGTTGGATCAGTTTTTTTCCAATGATACCACGAGTCTGGTTCCGAATCAGAAGGTTTCGCTCCTGATTTTCTCCGAATCGAGACTCGGTTTTGAAGCGGTGATCGACAACACCTACCGGGGACTTCTTTACCACGACGAGATTTTCGAAACCGTGAAGGTCGGTGATCGCAAAACAGGATTTATAAAAAAAATACGCGAGGACGGACAGATCGACGCGGCGTTGCAGCCCCAGGGCTACAAGCCTGCCGCCGATATGGCCGGTGAAACCATCCTCAAAGCCCTTCGACGGGCCGACGGTTTTCTCCCGTTGCATGACAAAAGCAGTCCCCGGGATATTTATGATAGTCTTCGAATGAGCAAGAAGCTCTTCAAAAAAACCATCGGCGGTCTTTACCGGGATGAAAAAATTACGATCCGGGAAGACGGAATCGAGCTGCGCAAGACCTGATGAACCTCATGACCTCCAGCCCGTCGGGAGCGCCGGAGACGGGCATGTGATCAAGCTCCCGTACGCACCTCACAGCGTCCTCCAGCATGTTGGCAAAATAACCGGTATCCCCGATCCGGGGAGTCTCGTCCTGTAGGAGGGACCGGTAGTTTTCGTAAAAAGGACTCTCCCCCGACACCTCATAGCGCAGGACCCCGTTGCCGACCCGCGCACGCCCCCTCTCGAAGCTCAATTCGACCTCGAAGACCAGGTGGTCCCGTTCGGCCCCCACATCGATCACCACGGGAATATCTCCGGTAGTGCCGAAGAGAAAGGCCGAGGATCGCCTGGCGCGCAGGGAGCCGAACCTGTGTTGTAGCCTGCAGGTACCGCCGGTGAGGAAATTGATGATGTCCACCAGGTGAGTTCCGTCGTGGAGCAGCACGTCCCGGTGTGTCGCGGTCCTGCCGAAGTAGAGCGTCCCGACCACGGAGATGAGTCGGCCGTATCGCTCCGATATCACAAGCTCCTTTACGGCGCGGTAGTCGGCAGAATAACGGCGTTCGTGGTTGACCACACCCTTCACCCGGCCGGTCGTGTGGAGTCGGGTGATTCGTCGGGCGTCGGCGAGGGTATGGGCCAGGGGTTTTTCGCAGATAACCACGGGTACCCCGGCATCCGCTGCGGCGGATACGATGCTGAGATGACTCTCCGGTGGAGTGGCCGCCACGAGTATGTCCGGCTTGAGTCGGGCAAGAAGCGCTCCGGCGCTTTCAAAAACCGGGGGTGTATCGGAATATCTCCCGCTGGACCCGGCTCCCCGATCTATCCTCTCTCCCCAGTCCTCCAGGTAGCGGCGACGGGCTTCCTGGTCGATGTCGGCACCACCGATGAGGCGGCAGTCCTGGTTGGCGAGGATGGCACCGGTGTGGGTGCAGGGTTTTTCCCGGAGTCTGTCTTTTTCAAGGGTGCTTCCGATCCGGCCCAGGCCGACCACGGCACAATTGTTTTTCATACTGTCCTCGAGTATACCCCCACGCGGAGGTAGACGGAAAGCCCCTTTTTTTCAGATAATGAGAAAGAGGAATCTTGAGCTGAACGAGAGGTATGGAATGAAACTGATGGTAATAGCCCTGGGTGGGGCTTTGGGGGCAATAAGCAGATACGGTACCGGTAGTTTGGCCACGCGAATTGGAGGGCAGTTTTTTCCCTGGGGGACCTTCATCGTGAATATGGCGGGGGCCTTCCTGATCGGTTTTCTTTCCACTTTTTTTGAACGCTTTCTGGTACCTCCCGCTCTAAGGAGCATGGTGCTGGTGGGATTCCTCGGATCCTATACGACTTTTTCCACCTACATGCTGGAAAGTGTGAGGCTTTTGCAGGACGGGGAGTACGCTATCGCCCTGGCGAACCTGCTCGGAGGGGTAGTACTGGGACTACTGTTCGTGGTGGCGGGTATGTACGTCGGCCGCATTTGTATTATGTGGATGTATCAGGGGGCGCAGAGATGATGGAATCAGTTGAAAAATGCCTGTTGCGAATTTATATGGGTGAGGGAGACCACCTCCACGGGAAGCCTCTCTACGAGATGGTGGTAAAAAAGGCGAGGGAGCTTAAACTTTCTGGGGTGACGGTGCTTCGGGGTTTGATGGGCTTTGGTGCTCAGAGTCACCTTCACAGCGCGAAGATACTCCGTTTATCCGAAGGCCTGCCGATGGTTATAGAAATTGTGGATACCGAAGAACGCCTGGGAGATTTGTTTCCCTTCCTTGAGGAGACCATGAGAGACGTACTGATCACAATGGAGAAGGTAAAAGTCCTCGTCCCCTCGGGAAAAAATAAATACCCCTGACTCCCGCTTCGGCCCAGGCCGACCACGGCACAGGTGATTTTCATACTGTCCTCGAGTATCCCCCACGCGGAGGTAGACGGAAAGCCCCTTAGATGGTTTGAAAGAAATCCGCCGCCTGTCTCATCAGGGTATCGAGAAATTCCTCCGCCTTGTCTTTTGCCTCTGCTTCAGCCGTCGCGTGGGCCCGTCTTTTTGGAGAGCTCTCTTGCCCGTCCGAAGTTCTCCGAAGGGGGATTGGGTTCTCATGGCTGTACCGGAAGGGTGGATCGAAAACCTGAAGATCCACGGGAACCGTGTTGTCCCTTCCCCGAAGGGTGGCGGACACGGTGTCCGGTGAGAACACGAGATCACGGGCCATCACCGCGCCCCTCAGGCGATGGGAAATCGCTTCAAATCGACGTTCCCGGCGGCTTCTCATACGGTCGAGAAAAAGAAGACTCTTGAACCACTCAAGTTCCCTTAGGTATGTGCCGGCGAGGTCGTGCAGATGTGTATTCGGGGACGGGGAATTTTCCACCAGCTGGTGAAAAAAGGAGAGCAGTTCCCGGTGCGCCTCCCTGTCTATAATGGTCCGGTTCACCGGGGTAGCCCTATCGAGGGTTGATCCCCCGCAGAACAGAAAGCCCCCGGCATCGGACAGCAGGTTCTCCGGATCGGCCATCATGAGAAACTCAACAATGGTCGCCCCAATGGAGTATCCGAAAAGATTCACTGAAGCACCGGGTGAGAAGAGGGGGTGTTCTCCTGAACGAATAGTACGGATGAGGTCCCGGGCATCAAGGAAACTGTGAAGACCTGATGTGAGAAAGCGGTGAGGGGCGAATTGAATTCTGTGGCTGAGGGCCACGTTCACAAAAGAACCTCCCTCCAGATCGGGAAAAAGGCGGGTCCTCTCCCTGGAAACCGGAATCATTTTGCGGGGTTCCGACCAGGCCGCCGGCGCCCTGTTCATATGAAAGGCCATGGGGTACAGGAGGACCGGCTGTCCGGTAAATTCACACAGTTTTTCCGCCCAGGGCAGGTATTTATCCCATCTTTTTTCATTGAGACCGTGAAAAAGAATAGTCACTCCGTTGAAGCGCCCCTGTCCCGCGGGGCGGATCACCGGATAATCAAAATTCAGGTTTTCATCTATAGTTCTATCGGCCGTCTGTAGATGTCCGAAGAGGTAGCGGTCGGAGTATTCGTTTCCCTCGAGGTAGTAGCGAAAAAGAGCCCGGAACAGGGTGTCCGACTCTTCGTAGTCAATTCTGGGATACAGATCACCGTGGGCTGAATTGAAGCTGAAAATGTCCATCTTCATGCCCCCTCTGTTTGTCAATGGATCTGTGGTTTTTTCAGTGGATAAGGTTTTCTTCAGTCCCGTATCAGTTTCCATCTGTTCTTTTCCCGTTCTTTGCCTTCTGGTTGATGATCAGTTTTCTGTGTTTTTTGAGGAGTTCCTCCCACCGGTTGATCCCGGATTTCAGTTGGGCTGTTTTTTCAAAGAGCCGGGTGATCTCCTCGAGCATTCCCTGAAGCTGTATATCCGTCTCCTCGGGAGAGTAAGCCTCTGAATCCGAACGAATTCTGTCGAACACCCTGAAATAATCCGAGATCACCTTGATCTCATCGAGGGAATATCCAAAAAGCTGAAGGTCCTGGATGAGTCGACAGAAAAACACGTAATACTCGCGGTAGAGGCGAAAACCTCCATGGCTTCGCATATCCGCGGTGATGATGCCCTTGTCTTCCCAGTGTTTGATTGTACGGGTGCTCACCCCAACCTGTTCGGCCAGGACTCCCACGGTGAGAAACTGCTCCTTTCGAGCCGAAGGGGTTTTGCCGTATTTGGTGTCGGGGAGTCCCACTTTTCTCAGAATTTTTCGAATTTCCTCGGTGCGATAACCCATTTCGCTGAATTTTAGAATATGTTGTGCCTTTTCAAGGGTATCGGAATCGAAAAATGGAACATGATCGGGTCCTTCTCCGACGGGCTGGATCAGTCCGCTCCTTACCCACGATTCAAAAGTCTGTTCATCGGTGTTGGAGGCCTCCAGGATTTCCTGAAGGGAAAAAATACTGTATTTCATAATACCTATACGTACACAAAGTGAAAAATACATAGTACAACTGTACGTATACGTATAGTATTAACAAAAAGAAGAACTGTCAAGCCCGGGTTTCCAGAAATCAGGGGCTTTTAAAAATAGATGTGATAGTTTGCGTGGGAAGGCCTCAGTCCCGGTACACCCTGCAGCAGTTTCTTCCAGTTTCTTTTGCGGAGTACATAGCGTGATCTACCCGCACCAGGAATTGTTCCAGGGTTTCGTTCCGGACAACCGGGACGCCGGTGACTCCGAAGCTGGCGGTGATCTTGAAGGACTTCCCGTCGTATTCCACCGGGGTTTCCATGATGATATTCCGAAGTCTTTCGGCAAACTGCAGCGCGGTTTCCTCTTCGGTCTCGGGGAGGCAGAGTGCGAACTCTTCCCCCCCATACCTGCCGAAAATATCCTCCTTCCGGATAATCTCACTGATGTTTCCGATGAGGCTTATGAGGACCTGGTCGCCGGCGGCGTGTCCGTAGTGATCGTTGATTTTCTTGAAGTGGTCCAGATCGAAGAGGAGAAATGAAATCGCCCTTTTGTAGCGTTTTGCCCTTTCGATCTCGGACTTTGTTTGTTCGAAGAAGGATCGTCGATTCAGGATACCCGTGAGGCTGTCGGTAGTGGCGAGCCTCTGCATTTTATTGAGGAGTTCTATCTGGGTGGTGATGTCACCGATGGTGAGAATTTTCCCCACGATTTCTTCTTTTGAAGAATAGACGAAGGAGAGGGTGCTGCGGTAATGTCGCTTTTTTTTAGACTTCCGCGGGGTGTAGGAGAGGTTGGTTTCGGATAAATTGGCACGTCTTTGCAACTGTCGAAGCACCGGTTTGAATTCGACCAGGACATCCCTTGCGGGTTGGCCGATACTCCGGGGATCAATACCGGGAAAAAGACGGGTCGACGCGGGGTTGAAATCCACCAGTCTCAGCTGTGAGTCGAAGACAAGGATCGCATCCTTGAGGTTTTCTATTACCGTGTCCCGTGCGAGGGGCACCACATCGAGCAGGGAATAGCTGAAGATTGCCCACGCGAAAATCAGCGAGGTAATGCTAAAAAGGGCGGGGGTGGGATTTATATTCTGAAACGGCGGGATACCGATGATATAAAGGGCGCTCCCCGCCATTGGAATCAGTATTCCAGGGAGAAGCAGAAGGTACCTGCGTCGGTAGAGTGGTTTTGCGTGGGACCACGCGTCCAGGAGTAGTACCAGGGTAAGACCGTACATCACATATTGAAAGGGGACAAAAATCCAGTTGTGAAAGATTCCGTACTCCACACGAACCAGGAGGAGGGGGCCTTCTTTCAGAATGCCGGAATCGAGTCGAAAGAGGTGATGCCATGGATTCGTCCACGCCATGATGTTGGCAATCAGCGGTACCGGTAGTGACCAAAGGAGCATATTGTGCTTGATTCTTTCATGACCCGTGAGGATGAGTATCAGGTAGAGCCAGAGTATAGGGAGGGCGCCGATACCAAGGAACTGAAGGTTTGCCCAGATAATCTTGTAGCGGAGGTTCCTGCTTTCAATCTCCAGAAGGTAAAAAAAAGACCACACCAGAACGGCGCACATGGCCAATAAGAAGGGACCTGCCCCTTTCTGTTGAAAGTTTTTCAGGGAATAAACAATAAGAAGGCCTGCAATAATAGAGCTTGCCATCAGGGGAAGCGTTAAACCGTTAAAATAACCTACCACACGCTTTCCTCATAAATGATTTTAATG
>CAZJIN010000093.1:0-8302 GCA_964545955.1 uncultured Sediminispirochaeta sp. | reverse complement strand
AAGAAGCGGCATCCGGCCCTATCCTTCGACACAGGTCCCATACATCGGTAAACTCTCCGTTGATACTGCGCTCTTCCGGGATCAGTCGTACCAGGTTCTCGTTCAGACCTTGAAGCTGACCCAGGCCTATTCGAAGAGCCGTCCCGTCGAACTCCACCGTATATTCGGAGGAGCTTCTATTCACGTCAGGGCCATGCACCGCAAACCCCATTCGCCGCACCTCGTTGAGGTATACCTGTCGTGAATAGAAACCGCCGGCGTTGTTTATGACCGCCACAAAGAAGTGGAGCGGAAAGAAACACTTCACCCACGCCAGGCGGTAGGAGAGCAGCGCATAGGACGCGCTGTGGGGTTTGCAGAAGGAATACCCGTCAAAGGAGAGAATTGCCTGCCACATCTCATCGAGGATCCTCCGATCGAAACCCCGTTGCAGACCTCCCTCAAAAAATCGCTCCCGAAACCGGGGCAGCCGCAGTTCACGGTCCCTCTTCGACAGGACCTTTCTCAGGGAATCCGCCTCAGCCGCGTCGAATCCGGCCACCGCGATAGCCACCCTGGAGACATCCTCCTGATAGACCATAATCCCGCAACTCTCCTCCAGCAGCTCACCTACAGGTTCGGGAAATCTGATATACGCCCCGCCCCTGAGCCTTCGCACGTATTCACCTATATATCGGTTCGCGGCGGGTCGAATGATCGAGCTCGCGATGATCAGATGCTCGTAATCCCCATTCCCCATCTTCTGCAAAAGCTGTCTGGTCGCCGGCGACTCCACGTAGAAAACCCCGAGGGTATCACCGGCAGCTATCATCTCCCTGGTCGCCCGGTTCCCGAGGGGGGCAAAACTCTCCCAGTCGATCGACATCTTGTATCGGCTGTTCAGCTGCACGAGGGAATCTCGAAGAACCCCCAGGGATCGGTTACCGAGAAGGTCTATCTTCACCAGCCCCGCGTCCTCTGTCCCGTCCTTCTCCCAGGCGATCACCGGTCGACCGAGGGGTGAAGGCTGCACATGGGTATAGTCGGTAATCAGCCCCGGAGTGATAACCACCCCCCCCGGATGGGTCCCCAGGTAACGCGGCATCCCGTAGATTCGGGGAACAAGCGTGCGCAGCTCCTCCGGCAGCTCTGAGACCCTCCCCGTCCGCCATAGCTTCGAAAACCTGCCGATCTCTTCCCGTTCATAGCCGAGAACACGGGCGGGTTCCCGAATTGCCGACCTGCGGGCAAAAGTCACATGGTCCGCCACCATAGCCGAAGAGCCGGGGTAGGTATCGAACACATACCGAAGGGTCTCATCCCTTTCATCCCAGGGAAAATCCACATCTATGTCCGGTGGATCTTTCCTTCCCATGTTGAGAAATCTCTCAAAAAAGAGGTTGTGCTTCAGGGGATCTACGTGGGTGATCCCCAACAGATAAGTAACGATACCGGCGGCGGAACTTCCCCTTCCACAGGTCCTTGGGACCCGGCGAACAATATCATGTACCACGAGAAAGTAAGAGGAGAAGCCCTTGTGGCGAATGATGTTCAGCTCATATCGGAGCCGCTGGAGGACCTTCCGCCGAAGGGACTCCCTTTTCTCGAGTTCATCGAAATCCCCGTCAACCTTCCCCATCGGATCTACCCCGTAGCGTCGCCTGATCCCCCCAAGACAGAGGTGTTTCAGCTGTAGAAAGGCCGCTTCTTCAGTCAAAGACCTGAAGCAGGGGAAAATAAAACCCGGGGGAAAACGAAACCCCTCGGAAATCCGCGCATATCTTTCCGCCGTCGCCAGGGCCTCGGGGACACCTGAAAAAAAGCGCCCCATCTCCCCGGGACCAACAAACCTGTGACTTTCGGTCAAACCTCCCGCCGACGGGACAGATTCCATCAGCCGGTTGAGACCAATGGCCCGAAGCACCCGGTACAAAAGCAGATCATCGGGACAGGTATATACCGCATTGTTGATAGCGCACACGGGAATACCCGCCTCCGAGGCCCAGCGCCGCAATCGCGAATAAGGCTGCCCATACGTAAGAGCGACAAAAAGCCCCCCGCTTCCGCCCCGACGCAGCCTCGTAAGAATATCCACCCGGTTCGACAGAACCCACAGCCCCCTCCATCCTCCCTCAAGTAAATCGGCCACCGGGTCATACCCCTCTCCATCACGAACGCCCCCCCGCGACGACCTAGTACCCCGCATCTGCGACTCTATGTGGTGGCTGAGAATTGTATTGGCCCTGGCAAAACCCGCCCTGTTAAGACACAAAAGGGTACACAGGTAGTCCTCACCGTCGTACAGGCTCGTCCCGTAGAGGGCCTTTAATCCCCGCTCAGCGGCGGCTTTCGCAAAACGGATCAACCCGTAAAAACCGTTGATATCGGCAATTCCCACCGTCCCGGCGCCCATGTCGGCCGCGTGTCGTACCACCTCCTCAGGCGAGAGAATCCCCCTCAGGAAGGAATAGTGGGTACGGCAGTGAATTGGTGCGTAAGCGATCTTTTTTTCCATAACTACTTAACATATGTTTAGCATTAATAAAGCGAAAGGGCAACTCACTACGGCGATTTTACACAAGTCGGTTATTTTTTTATCAGATAGGGAAGGACCACAAAAAACCGCCGGCCTTCAGTACAACTGAAAGCCGACGGCACTAAGTGAAGGGGTTTCCGTGATTATGGAAGTTTCCCGTTTTTCGCCGGATCGTTCCTATTCAAAGACCGCCCCCGTGTGGGCGGAGGTGACGAGTTTGCGATACCTCGCGAGGTAGCTTCTCGGATCCACCTCGCTCGGGTTGGGCTTCCAGTTCTTTCGGCGACGTTCCAGCTCCTCATCGGAGATCCTGAGTTCCAGTTTGCGGTTGGTGATATCCACCGAGATGATATCGCCCTCCTCGATCAGACCAATCGGTCCTCCCGCCAGGGCTTCGGGCGAAACATGACCGACACAGGGGCCCCTGGTTCCCCCCGAAAAACGCCCGTCCGTGATGAGGGCGACTGATTTTGACAGTCCCATCCCGGCGATTGCGGAGGTCGGGCTCAGCATTTCGCGCATTCCGGGCCCGCCCTTCGGCCCCTCGTAACGGATCACCACTACATCCCCGGCTTTGATCTTTTTTGAGGTTATCGCTTCGTAGGCGGATTCTTCGGATTCGAAAACCCTTGCCGGTCCCTCGTGCTGCATCATTTCCGGTTCTACCGCCGACTGTTTGACCACGGCCCCTTCCGGTGCCAGGTTTCCATAGAGAACCGCGATTCCTCCCTCTTTCATGTAGGCGGTGTCGACGGTTTTTATCACCTTTGAGTTGAGAATTCGGGCTTTCTCTACGTTTTCCCCCAGGGTTTTGCCGGTCACCGTCATGCATGAACCATCCATCAGACCGTGGCGAATCAATTCGTTTATCACCGCCGAAAGCCCTCCCGCATCGTCAAGATCGCCCATGCTGTGGATGCCCGCGGGGGAGATCTTCGTAATATTGGGAACACTCCGGCTTATTCGGTCGAAGTCGGTGAGGGTAATATCTACATGGGCCTCCCGGGCTATTGCCAGCAGGTGAAGGGCGGTATTGGTGGATCCTCCAATGGCCATATCCAGGGCTATCGCGTTCTCAAAGGCGGTCCTGTTCATGATATCTCGCGGGTTGAGCTTCCTTTCCACCATTTCCATTATCTGGTGCCCCGCCCGCCTTGCCAGTTGTTTGCGCCGTCCAAAGGGGGCAGGAATCGTACCGTTCCCCGGAAGGGCGATCCCCAGTGCTTCAGCCAGACTGTTGAGGGTATTCGCGGTGAACAGACCCGCGCAACTTCCGCAGCTCGGACAGGCCTTCATCGCGATCTCTTCGAGTTCCTCTTCGTTTATTTCACCACCGATGAACTTACCGACGGATTCATAGGACCCGCTGATCAGGTCGACGGACTCCCCGTGGTGGGTGCCTGTAAGCATCGGACCGCCACTCACATAAACCGCGGGGATGTTCACCCTTCCCGCCCCCATCAGCATACCGGGAACAATTTTGTCACAGTTCCCCACCAAGACCAGGCCGTCGAACTTCTGGCCCGTGGCAACGGATTCGATAGAATCGGCGATCAGTTCCCGGGTGGCAAGGGGATATCGCATGCCGCTATGATTCATCGCGATTCCATCGCATATTCCGATGGAGGGAAATTCCATCGGTGTTCCCCCCGCCGCGGCTACCCCCAGCTTCACCGCCTGCACGATCTCGTTCAGGTGAAAGTGGCCTGGAATGATCTCGTTGTGGGCGTTCACCACCCCGATAAGGGGTTTCTTCAGATCCTCGGGTAGATACCCCATCGCGTACATAAGCGATCTATGCGGTGCCCTGTTGGGTCCTTTTGTTACTTCATCACTGCGCATACCGTCCTCCTTACACTCTTTTCAATGAGAGTCCTTCCGTTATAGACAATCAGGTATATACTGTCAAGTTTTTGTGGATTATCCGTGTCGGGTATGGTATAAAAAAACATGAGAAAAATAACAACAGTTCCCCCGGATACCCGGGTGAAGAGTTTGGGCTTGCCGGGTTTTTATGAAGGAAACAACGGAAAGGCCGTTCTGGCAATCCATGGGTTCACCGGTATTTCCGACAATCTGCGTTACCTGGCGGAGCGTCTCAACAGGGAGGGCTTTACCGTCTCCCTTCCTCGTCTTCCCGGACATGGGACCGATAGTGCCGACTTCAGAACCACCGGTCGCGGAGACTGGCTTCGCAGGAGCATAGATGCCTACCTCGACCTTCGCAGTGAATACGAGACGGTGTACGTCATCGGCTCTTCGATGGGGGGTCTGTTGACACTTCTCCTGTCTTCCATGTTCCGGATACCGCGCATCGCCCTGGCCGCGCCGGCCATTTACAATTCAGACAGGTTAATCACCTTGACGCCGTTGCTGCGCTTTTTTATAAAAAAAACCAACACCTCCTACAGTGAAGTACACGAAGACCCCGAACGGGAGTTCCTCGCCCGGGAGTACTGGCATCATCGATATACACAACAGGTATACGAGCTTTACAGGCTCCAGAAGATTACGAGACAAAGACTCCCCCTGGTACACGCGGACACCCTGACTATTGTTTCACATGGCGACGAAACGGTGCCCGTCCAGGCAGCGGAGATTATAGAGAAGGGAATAGGCAGTACGCGGAAGAAACGTATCGTGCTACAGGAAAGCCCCCACGTACTGGTGAATGATATCGACAGGGAGCAGGTTGCGGATGAGATAGGAGCCTGGTTCAGCGATGAATCATCTGTTTGAAGGCGGAATTCTCTTTTTTTAGCTCCTTTGATCCTCTGGTTATTTTGCAGAGGCTCAATCCCAGTTCGTGGGCTATCGTTCTCTGGCTCATACCCTCATCGAGAAGCCGGACCAGGGCCCATCGCTTCCCAATCTCCCTTGTTTCGGCAGGGGTAAAAAGCTGTGAGAGAAAATTCTCCATCATTTTCGAATCATCACACATCGCCAGAGCTTGAGAAAGCTCTTTCAGGGGACGGGTTTCATCCCAGTGCAGTTGTTTTTCCATACGGAAATAATACCATGAAAAAGGCCCCTGTCAACAAGAGGCTTGTAATAATCGGTCTCAAAAGGTATTTGCCTTCGATATGTGTCCGGCCCAGGGAATTGCCGATTCAGAGAATTCTCTGTATAGTGGTGCCGATGAACAACTACCATACCCACACATATTTGTGTCAACACGCGAAGGGAACCGTCTTGGATTATGCCGTCGAGGCAAAGAACAATGATATATCCATCCTTGGAATGACGGACCATACCCCCCTCCCCGACGGGAGTTGGAACTGGGTGCGAATGTCAATGTCCGAACTGGAGGACTATGAGGCTCAGATAGAGCGCGCCCGTGAGGGGGTTCCGGACCTCTCCATACTGAAGGGGATGGAGTGTGAATGGGATCCCGGGTATCACGGTTTTTACAGGGACGAACTCCTCCATCACAGGGAATTCGATTATCTCATCGGCGCGGTGCACTGGTATCCCTTCAGGGGAGAATGGCTCTACCTGAACGAAATTCGTACCTGCGACCATTTGAAGGAATATACAGATCTTCTTATTCGTACCATGGAGAGTGGACTCTTCTCTTTCATTGCCCATCCCGACGCCTTCGGGACGGGCTACAACCGGTGGGACGAGAACAGCCGAAGCTGCAGTATTGATATCCTTGAAGCTGCGGCCGAACTGGAGATCCCCCTGGAAATCAACGGCTACGGCTTTCGCAAATCGGCCGGACTTACCGCAGACGGAAATCGTCGCATCTACCCTCTGACCGAATTCTGGGAGCTTGCGTCGGATTTTCCCATTCGCGCGGTGTGCAACAGCGACGCCCACCGGCCTGAGGATGTGGTCGCATCGATTGACGCCTGCAGAGAACTTGCCCTCATCTGCGGAGTACCTATCCTCGAAACCCTCCCCCTTCGCCATGAGCAGCTCAGCGCGAAGACCACGGGGTAAACAATCGAGTTTTTTTCAGGAGAGGGGAGGTTTTTTAAAACTTCAGTTCAAAGCCTCAATTGCCCAGGAGAAAACTGTCGAAGAGGTGCTCCATTTTTTTTGGAATCATTATCTCTGAAGCGCACTCCATCGCGTAGTCGTCGGTCATTCCGGCAAGATAGTCAAAGGTCATGTTGTAAAATCCCCCGTCAATTTTTTCGTAGAAGCCGCGCATTTTAACCACAAAATCCCCATACCGCACCGCCACCAGGTTCTGTTCCTTTTGATAAGCCTCCTGATCAAAGCCATACAGGGCAAAAATATCGTCCAGGTATTGGTACAGCGACTTGAGTATGCGTTCAAAATAGCGGTGGTAGTTTGACAGAAGCGGGTTCAGGTAGATACGATGGTAGTTGAACTCCTTTAACGTACGCATGGCGGAAAATTTTTCATCGCTGAAACCGACGGCCCCCTTTTTTTTGGATACGGATATAAGGTCGGACACCAGGGCGCTGATGATTTCGCTGTTGCTGCTTCCCAGGACCCGTATAACCTCCCCGGGAATATCACTTTTTTTGATAATCTTCAGCTGTACCGCGTCCTCCAGGTCTCTCCCGAGATAGGAGATCTTGTCGGACATTCGAACCACGGCTCCTTCCCAGGTGGCGGGATACCCGTCCCGGGCGGTAATGGATTGAAGGTCTTTCTCCCTTTGATCGGCGGAGATGAACTGCTCAAATTTTTCACCACAGTGGTTCACAATTCCATCCCGTACCGCATAGGTCAGGTTCATACCCCTTCCGTAGTTTGCCATAAAATCCACAACCCTGAGTGAATAGAGCTCGTGAATAAAACCACCCTGATCACGTTTGAGATCGTCCATGATCTCTTCTCCCACATGACCGAAAGGGGTATGTCCGAGATCATGGCCCAGCCCTATTGCCCAAGCCAAATCGGTATCGAGATCAAGCCCCCGGCAGATAGCCGCGGCCACCGACGCGACATGCATCACATGTTCAATCCGGGTGCAAATATGATCGTTCTTCGGTGAAAAGAAAACCTGGGTCTTGTGTTTCAGCCTTCTGAACGGATATGAGTGGATAATCGCAGTGGTATCTCTGAAATAATGACCCCGCTCATCCTCCTCCCGGGGATAGCGACGTTTCAGGAGAATTTCTTTGGGCAATTCATTGGTAAATATTTTCACGAGGCCTCCCTTAACGATATATTTTCGCACAGCTTCTCCGGTTTCACAAGCTCTACCGCTCCTATCCCCTGTTCTCATTGCCCTCGTACCATATCCGGTGGTCGGAAGGATCCTCAGGGTCTGTAAAACAGCCCCCCCGTGCCGATACTATTCAAAATTTTCAAGGAAGTTCCAGTTTGTCCAATTTTCCTCTCATATATGTTTGATTTTTAAAAATAAACCCATTATAGTTCAAATCAAATGACAGAAAAAAATGTTCACCGACAGGATGAGCGAACTGAAAAAATACTTATTGTTGAAGATGAAAGGATCATCGCTTTAGACCTCAAGAAACGTCTTGAGCGCTTTGGTTTTGTTTCTCCCGAAATTGTCTCAAACGGAGAAGATGCGATCACCTCCGCTGAAGGGACTCGCCCCGATATTATCCTAATGGATATCATGCTCGGTGGTGAGATCGACGGAATAGAAGCGGCCAAGCACATCAAGGATCACCTCAACATTCCCGTAATCTTTCTCACCGCTTACTCCAACGAGAATACCCTCGAACGGGCCAAGGAGGCGGGACCCTACGGCTACATACTCAAGCCCTTCAAAGAACGGGGACTCTATACCACCATTGATATTGCACTGTACAAGTTCGAAATCAACCTCAGACT
>CAZJIN010000092.1:0-8373 GCA_964545955.1 uncultured Sediminispirochaeta sp. | reverse complement strand
CATTGCCAGGTCTATATCGGGGATTCCCGGACCCGTATCCTTCACCAGTATATGGATACGTTTCGGGTCGATATCCACCTTTATGGTTCCTCCGAAGGTATGACCGATCACGTTCACCTCGGCTTCAAACATGGCAACAACCGCTTTCCTGATCAACTCCGAAGGGAGGTTGAGCTGTTTGAGTCTTTTTTTTATTTGGCTTGAGGCATTACCGGCGTTGGAAAAATCTTCAGCCTCAAGGGTGAATTCAAATTGCACGTCCCTTCTCTCTTTTCCCTTTCAGTAGACCGCTTCAAGTCCGGCGGCGTAGAGAATACCCGAAGATTTGAACATGGAGTACCGGGTGGACATCAGGATAATCCCATGTTCTCCGGCAATCTCCCTCATCCGCTCGTCGGGAATCTTCCCCCTCACCAGGAGCACGTGGCGGATATCCGCCATTTCCGCGGTTCTGATGGTCTGAATTGTATTCAATCCGGTGATGAGGAGGAGTTGATCGGCGAGGAGCGTCAGAACATCGCTCATCAGATCCGATGCGAAGGCCCTCGCTACTCCCGACTCTTCCTCGGTGGGGTCGCTGAACGTCTCTGCGTGAAGTAGATCTATTATTTCTTCGGTATTCATCATTTTTATACGTCTTCCCCCGGTATAATATCAGAAATCACCAAAAAAAATAAGCGAGAAAAACTGTATTGCTGCAGGACGTTTATATATAGTTCTGTAAAATGCTGAAGCACTGCATAGGGACTATAGTGATTCACTCCAATCAATGTTGAGACGGCTTGTGCCAAAGCCCAGTCTTTTTCAAGCTTTAATGAAGGGGGAACCCGACCTTTCGTCGGGCCCCCCGGTTTTGTAAAAAAACTATCTATTCGAAATAGACATACGCAACCGATACGTACACTCTCGAAGGATTTTATCCCTTCACCGAACCGGCCATGAGACCTCGAACGAAGAATCGCTGCAATCCGAAAAACACCGCCAGAGGCAGGATCATGCTCATGAAAGCCCCCGAGGTGAGCAGGTGCCAGTCCTGGCCTTTTTCCCCCACCATGGCGGCGAGGGCGCTGGTCACGACCCTGTTCTTGTCTCCGAGGAAGACCAGGGCAACCAGGTAGTCGTTCCAGACCCAGAGAAACTGGAAGATTGCAAAACTTGCCAGTGCGGGTATCGACAGGGGCAGTACGAGCCTGACAAAGGTCACGAAGGGCGTCGCCCCGTCCAGATATGCCGACTCGAAGATATCCCTGGGCAGGGTACTGATGTAGTTGTACAACAGGTAAATCGCCAGGGAGAGACCGAAGCCCGTGTGAGCCAGCCACATCGCCAGGAAAGAACCATTGATTCCCCAGCTTGTATAGTCCCGCAGGATTGGAATAAGGGCTATCTGTAAAGGTACAACGAGAAGGGCCACCACCATGATAAACAGGGGCCTGCGGCCGGGAAACTCCATCCATGCAAAGGCGTAAGCCGCGAAAGCGGCGATCAGTATCGGAATGATGGTCGCAGGAATACTCACCGCTATCGAGTTCAACACAGCATCGGAGAAGTTGTTCCCCTGTCGGGATATGGTATTTCCCTGGGCGTCGGTGTATTCCACGGTACCCGCAGAGAGCACATCCTTGTAGTTTTGCAGCGTGAGATTCGCTCCGAAGCCTATCCATTTTTCCTGATATACCTCAATAGTACGGGAACGCTTATTCCCGTACCAGCGGAGGGTGCGTTCGTCCTCCAGGGTGATTCCGGAACGCCACTCCTCAAAGGAGGCAGTGCGCCCTTCGATGGTGACCGGAGCATTCGGATCCGTATCCTCGGGGAGGGAAATCTCGCCCACCTTCACGAAGTCCTTGTGGGGAAGCACCGTCCACCAGCCCGAACCATAGATGTCCCGGGAATCCCGGAAGGAGGTAACGAATACACCCAGGGTAGGAACTGTCCATACCAGAACAAAGACAGTCAATATGAGCCCGACCAGGATCCGGCCGGAGGAGGATTTCTTTTTTTTCTTTATTTTGCTCATTTCAGCACCTTCCTTTCCTGGAATTGGTGGAGATTATAGGCCAGTACAGGGATGATCACCACCAGCAGAACTACCGCGATTGCGGAAGCCTGTCCCGAATGACCGTAGGTGAACTGACGGAGGTAGAATTCATTTGCGATTACGTTAGTTCCGAAGTTTCCACCGGTCATAACCCTGACGATATCGAAGAGCTTCAGGCTGAAGATGAGGATGGTAGTGGTCACGGTGACAATCGTCGGCAGGATATAGGGAATGGTAATACTGAAGAAAATCCTGATACTGCCCGCACCGTCTACCCGGGCCGCCTCATTCAGGGATTCCGGAATACCCTTGATGGCGGAGGAGATGATCACCATGGCATATCCTGTCTGAAGCCAGACCATTATGAAGATCAGGAAAAAATTATTCCAGAAAGGCAGGAGAAGCCAGGCTTGAGCCTCACCTCCCAGGGCCGTTACAATGGCGTTCAGCAGACCTATTTCGGTTACGTTGATCCCCTCACCCTTGTAGGCGTATATGAACTTCCAGATAACGCCGGCACCCACAAAAGAGATAGCCATGGGCATGAAAATGAGGGATTTGAAGACTTTTTCAAAGCGGCTCTTGTCGGCCGTCACCGCGATCAGCAACCCCAGGATCACACAGGCAGAGGTTCCGAAGATCATCCAGAGGAGGTTGTTCCTGAAACTTTCCAGCATGATCGGATCGGTGAAGGCAAAGATGAAGTTGTCGAAAAATACGAATTCCCTTCCGTTGGCACCCATGAAGCTGAGACGGAGAGAACGAAGTGTCGGCAGAACCAGGGCCCAGAAAAGAATGATCATTGCCGGTCCGGCAAAGACCATTGCCACCGCGACCGACCGGATTTTTCTGGGCATGGATTCCGCCACCGCATTCATGACGAAAAACAGCAGAGCCGTCGATCCAAGGCCCCAGGCAACCGCCGTAATGGTCATGAGTATTTTGTAATCCTGCATACGTTGGAGAAAAGAAAAACCCCCGACCAGAATCACCAGCGTAACTATAATCATGCCAATTAACATGGGTGGATTCCAGCGAATATCTTTGTCCCTGGCCATAGATGCCTCCTTTTTTCTTGATTTTTAAGAAGAGCCGGGCAGGAAGAGTTTCCTGCCCGGCATACATATCGATAATAGGGAGACTTACTCAGGCCAGGAATTGTCGATGGCCTTCAGAGCCTCATCCAGGGATTTTGAACCGGATACGTAAGCGGTCATTTCCTTCCAGAAAGAACCTGCTCCAACCGCACCTGGCATCAGGTCCGAACCGTCGAACCGCACGCTGGTTGCATTTTGAATCACTTCGGCGACCTTCCTGTCCACTTCGTTGGTGTACCAGGAGAGCTCGGAATCCTTGTGAGGTGAGATCGCTCCACCCGCCTTCACCCAGCCTTCCACGGAGGCACCGGTGGCAAAATACTGCATCACCATTCGTACCTCGGGCCGGTCGTTGAACATGGCGTAGATATCACCGGCTACGAGGACGGGGCGCCCGTACTGTTCATCGACGGTGGGAAGGTAGAAGAAGTCGTAATCTTCTCCCGCAACCAGGTTGTCGGGGAAGAAGGTGGTGATGAAGTTGCCCTGTTTATGCAGCCAGGCCTTGGGAGGCTCTTCAAACATGACCTTGGGAGCGTCGCCGAAGCTGGTGGTGGCGATGCTCTTTCGGCCGCCGTAGACCATACCGTCGGCGAACCAGATATCCGCAACCGTCTGTATGGCTTTGCGAACCTCGGGAGAATCAAACTTAAGTTCACCGGTAACCCACTTGTCGTAATTTTCCAGACTGGTGGTACGCAGCATCATCTCTTCCACCCAGTCGGTCATTGGCCAACCGGTGGCGGCGCCGGATTCGATTCCGACTGCCCACGGGGAGTCACCATCGGACAGGATGGTGTTCTGCAGCTTAACCAGCTCGTTCCAGTTCGTGGGGACTTCGTAACCGGCGGCGTCGAATTCCTTTTTGTTGTACCACACCAGTGATTTTCCATTTACACGACCCCAGAGACCGGCCATGATGGTGCCGTCGGGGGAATCCATGGTAGCCATATCGAGCCAGCTCTGGATGTAGTTAGATTTTACCTTGTCCATGTCGAGGACCTTGTTCAGGTCGATAACGTAGCCTTTCTGCACGAAATTTTTCAGCAGCCCGGGCTGGGGGAAATCGACGATATCGGGAGGATTTCCGCCTTCAATCGCGATTCCAATGGAAGCTTCAAACTCCTTGGAACCTTCATACTGAATGTCGATGCCTGTCTCTTCTTCGAATGACTTGACTGATTCCTCGAATTTGATGGCGTCGTTATCAGTGAAGGGTCCGGACATGGTTACCACAGTTCCGCGTACTTCCGCATAGGGACCATCGGCTTTGGGAGCTGTCGCAGCGGGAGCTTCTTGCTGACCTCCTGCAAAAACCATCGAGGCCGTCAGAAGAACCAACAAAGCTAAAAAAATTGCTTTCTTCATACTCTTTCTCCTTTTTATTTTTCCGGCTTTACAAGCCGTTGGATGCTAAAATCAAGTGGTGGATCGCTCCACCAGGGAAACCTGAAGGTTGACCTTCTGAATCGCCCGGGTTTTTTTGCCGATCAGGTCCATCAGAAGACCTGCGGCGGCTCGTCCGGAATCCTCCAGATGCTGAGAGATGGAGGAGAGCTCAAGCCAGTCTGCCGCCTCGATATCGTCAAATCCCAGCACGGCAATATCCTGAGGGATTTTCAGTCCTCGTTCTCTGGCGGCTTTTAAAATCCCCACGGACTGGACGTCCGACATTGCGAATACAGCCCTTGGAAGGCGGCCATTGTCCAGGAAGTTTCCGAAAACCCTGCGGGCTTCTTCCACCACAGTGTCGGAGACCATAATCATCGCGTCGTTCAGGTAATGCCCCTCGGACTCCAGCCTCTTCATAAAGCCTTCGAGACGCATCTCCGAGGGATGGCAACTGTAGGGGAGTTCAATGTTTTTGTCTCCCATATACGCACAGGGAAGGTAGTTCTTTTTTATAAACAACTCCGCAGCCAATTCTCCGCCGCGGTAGTCGTCCGCCAGGACCCTGTTGTAATTTTCGTTATCCGACTCGATCATGACGACATTTAAACCTGACGCCTTGAGTATACGATGCTGGGCACTGCTTAGTCGTATCGACATTAAGACGAGACCGTCTATTCGTCGTGTAAAAGGAACCGAAGTGAGATACTCGCCCAGCTGGTCAGGGCTTTCGATTGTGTACACCACAACTTCATAGTTGTTCTGTCGCAGTGGCGGAATCAAACCGCGAAGACGATCGACGAAGGAAGGGGCGGGAAAGAAGGGCGTCAGAACTCCGATACGGCCCACCGCCCGGTTTGCTTTGCTGCCGGCATTCCCCTGCGGCACATAGTCGAGTTTCTCCATCGCCCGGGATATCCGTTCCCCGGTGGTTTCCTTGACATTTTCGGAACTGTTGAGAAATCGTGAGACGGTGGTGATGCTTACTCCAGCTTCGGCAGCTACATCGTATATGGTGGCCCTGTCTTCAACAGACATTCAATACCCCTTGTTAATTGTAATGAAAGTGCTTTCATTACAATTATTATGGTAAAGGTGAAAAACGGAGTTGTCAAACAAAAAAAGCCTTATTTTTCAAAAAAAACCCCTTATTACATGAAAAATGGTGGTGCGAAAAAAATCTGATAGTGAAAGTACTTTTATTCAGCAATAAAATCGAAGGATATCATCACTTCCTGAAGACTTGTCCCGGAGCGTGACTAAAAACTGTAATTTCGGCATGACGGAGGGCAAGATGGAAAAAGGTTTTTGGACCGGATCTAATTGGCCCTAGAGGTGATCCGAAATTCCGGATACTGCACGGTCTTCATGGGGTCGGCATTAGCGTAAAAAACGACATCCCTTCGCTTCCGGGGTGAGAACGGTATCTGGAACCGCTATGACCCGAAGGAGCTGGAGTGCTGCCGCATCAGCTCCTCTTTTTTATTTCCATGGATTCCAGCACCTGGATCAGGAGTCTTGGGTCATCGGTGATGATCCCGTCCACCCCCATGTCGAGAAGGCGACGCATGTCCTCTTCCTCGTTTACCGTCCACACCTGGACAAAAATACCCTTTGAGTGAAGCAGTTTGACGAGGCGCGGGGTGATGATTTGAGTGTTTTCGGAGTACTCGGGGACCTGGAAGGTACGACCGGGAAAGGGAAAGTAAAGCTTCAGAAGCCGGCTGAAGTGAAGGGCCATAAGCCTGCGTACCTCGGTTTCGGAGAAGCTGGTTATCAGGTCAGGCGCGTAGGAACGAATTCTCTTGAGTTGGAGGTGGTGAAAACTCGCCCCCAGGACCCTCTCCCGGGCTTGAAAAGCGTCGATTGTGTCCAGAAAGCGTTCTACCAGCTTGAGGGATGCTCCCTTCAAGTCGAGGTTGAAGCGGACCACCGGTAGGGCTTCCAGGGTTTCGGCGAGGGTGGGGATCTTTATACCCTGTCCGCGAAAGGGAAAATTCCCGTTGCCGTCCTGATAGCCGTAGGCCCCGTCGAGGCGGAGCAGTTCGGACAGGGTGAGGTCTTCGATACGGCCTTCGCCGTCGGTCATTCGATCTACCGTGTCGTCATGCCAGAGAACACATTCCCCGTCGGAGGTGAGATGGACATCCGATTCGATGCAATCCACTCCGAGTTCGGCGGCTGAACGGAAAGCCGGTAGGGTGTTTTGAGGATAGTGGGCCGAATCTCCGCGATGGGCGCACACCATCGGAAATGGTGTGAGAAAGGGGTGCTTTTTTATTTTTTTATCTTTCATCTCTCTTTTCCCAGAATTGAATAGCTGATAGCCTATACCGCTGAGAGGTACGGGTCAAGATGAAAAATTATCAAAAGCTGAGTCGGATCGCCCTTCCACTGGCTGTTTTTTTTGCCTCCTTTTCTTCGATTTTTATACGCTGGTCCACCGCGCCTTCGCTGATTATCGCCTTCTACAGAATGATGTTCGCCGGCTTGCTTGTGTTGCCGTACTTCGGGTACCGAAAGGTCTTCCCCCGATCCGGGGAGAAAGAGAGCGGATCACCCGGTCAGACGGGGAAGAATAGGGCGGGACCGCGGGAAATTCTACTCTCCCTAGGGAGTGGCTTTTTCCTGGCGGCTCATTTCGCGACATGGATCAGCTCACTTCGATATACCAGCATTGCCAGTTCGGTGCTTTTGGTGAACACCCACCCGGTCATGGTTTTTTTCCTCAGCAGGTTTTTCCTAAAGGAGGGGGGCGGCAAGCGCGAGTTTTTTTATGTAATCCTCACGGTGGTGGGAAGCATCGTCCTTTCCTGGGGGGATATGGCAAAGGGGAACCAGGTGCTTTTGGGCGATCTTCTGGCGATCCTGGGTGCCCTGTCCGTGGGAGCCTACATGACCCTGGGGAGGGTGGTACGGCGCTCTATGGGGGTCACCAATTACACAACCCTGGTTTATTTTACAAGTGCCGTTGTGCTGTTTGTGGTGGTAACCTTGGGGGGAATTCCCCTGGGACCCTATTCGGCCAGGGAATTCGCCCTCTTTCTGGGACTCGCCTTCTTCTGCACTATTCTCGGACATAGTGTATACAGCTGGGCGCTGAAATACGTGAGTTCCACCTATCTTTCTCTCAATATTCTTATTGAACCCATTTTGGCTGGGATCCTGGCTTTTTTTATTTTCCGGGAAGTACCGACGGTGGTGAACGGTATCGGTGCTTTCATAGTGCTCGTGGGAATCTATGGGTATTCCCGGGAAAAGTGATGGGCCGGCGGCTCCTGAAAGAAGCGTGCGTGGAGGGCCGTAGTGTGGAAAGCCGTAGCGCGCGGCTTGACAATTCAATAGGCGGGATTTAAACTAATTAATTATGCAAACGTGTGCATCAAATATATGTGCATCAAAGATATGGAGTGAGCAATGATCGTGAATCCATGGAAGATTGGAGAAGACCGGCTGGTCCCGGAAGAGATGGCCGACCATGAATCGATTTTCACCCTCGCGAATGGATACCTGGGGATTCGCGGAACCATGGAGGAGATGAATTTTGCATGGTGTCGTGGAACTTATCTGAACGGATTCTACGAATCCCGGCCGATCGTGTATGGTGAGAAGGCGTATGGGTATCCTGAGCACAGTCAGACTATTCTGAACATCGCGGACGGCCGGAAAATACTACTCCAGATCGATGATGAACCCTTTGACCTGGCTACAGGCAAGATACTCTCGTATTCCCGTGACCTGGATGTACGCGAAGGAGTTCTTCGAAGGATTATTGAGTGGGAGTCTCCGAAGGAGATGCGCATCAGAGTGGTGTCTGAGAGAGTCGTCCCTCTCAGTCGTCGTCAT
>CAZJIN010000091.1:0-8416 GCA_964545955.1 uncultured Sediminispirochaeta sp. | reverse complement strand
CTAAGGGCAACCAGCGGTCACACCGGGAAGGCGGCCCTGGAAGGCTTCGCCGATGTCGAGGGGGTGGAGATTGTCGTTTTTTATCCTACCGATGGAGTCAGCGATGTGCAGAAGCGCCAGATGACTACCCAGGAGGGGGCAAACACCCACGTCATGGGGATCGCGGGTAATTTTGACGATGCCCAGAACGGCGTGAAGGCGATCTTCGGGGACCCGGAATTGCGCGACCGTATTGCCGGACGAGGGTATCGTTTCTCTTCGGCCAATTCCATCAACCCCGGTCGCCTGCTTCCCCAGATTGTCTATTATGTGAACGGGTATCTCGAATTGGTACGGCGGGGCGAAGTCGTCCCGGGCGACCCGATCAATGTCGTGGTGCCGACGGGGAATTTCGGCAATATCCTCGCGGCCTGGTACGCGAAGCAGATTGGTCTGCCCATTGGGAAGTTCATATGTGCGTCCAACCGCAACAAGGTGCTTACCGATTTTATCAGGACCGGACGTTACGACATCAATCGGCAGTTTTCCGCCACCATCAGTCCTTCCATGGATATTCTCATATCCAGCAACCTCGAGCGCTTTCTCTATGAACTTGCCGGAAGGAATTCCGAAACTGTCCGCGCCCTGATGAAACAACTCAAGGAAAGCGGTTCCTATGAAATCAGCCCGGAAATGAAGGCGGGAATGGCGGACTTCCACGGGGAATTTGCCGACGATGCGGAGAC
Organism: uncultured Sediminispirochaeta sp.; assembly: GCA_964545955.1. Taxonomy (GTDB): domain Bacteria; phylum Spirochaetota; class Spirochaetia; order DSM-16054; family Sediminispirochaetaceae; genus DSBN01. The sequence continues at coordinate 7,691 of CAZJIN010000091.1, read as the reverse complement.
GGTACGGACTATCGGAGAACTTTACCGGGAATACGGATATGTGGTGGATACCCATACCGCGGTGGCCTACCATGTGTACCGACGATACGTCGAGGAGAACGGCGATCGGACGCCGACGCTGATCGCCTCAACCGCGAGCCCCTTCAAGTTCGGTCGCAGTGTTGCCGAGGGCCTCGGCCTTGAAGTGGAAGGCAAGGATGATTTTGAGCTCATCAAGCTTCTGGCGCGGCACAGCGGTCTCGAAGTACCCGAACCGATTCGCGGTATCGCCGACAGGCCGATTCGTCATCCCGGGACCTGCGGGAGGGATGAGATGAAAAAAGTAGTGGAGGATTTGTTACAATGAAGTACATAACCATACTTGTAGACGGAATGGCAGATTATCCCATCGAGGAGCTCGGTGGAAAAACGCCCCTTGAGGCGGCGAAGATCCCCGCGATCAATTCGCTTGCAGCCGAGGGTGAGGTGGGAATGGTAAAAACCGTCCCCGAGGGAATGGCCCCGGGGTCAGATGTGGCCAACCTTTCCCTGATGGGCTATGAGCCCGAGGTCTACCATACCGGTCGTTCTCCCCTGGAGGCGGCGAGCATGGGGGTTGAGCTCTCGGACCGTGATATTACCTTTCGCTGCAACCTGGTCACCCTGCAGGGGAACGGTCCCTTCGAATCCAGAACGATGCTGGACCACTCCGCCGGGGAGATCAGCAATGAAGAATCCCATGAACTTATAAAAATGATCAGCCGTGAGCTCGGAGACGAGGAACTGCGCTTTTATCCGGGGGTCAGCTATCGCCACCTGCTGGTGTGGGAAAATGGTCCCTGGGAATATGACTTCACCCCTCCCCACGATATCCTGGGCAGGGGGATCGGCGAGTATCTGCCCGGCGGGCCTCATGGAGCTCGTTTTCTCGATATGACGAAACGGTCGGTGGAACTGCTGGAAGATCACCGCATAAACCGGGAGCGCAAAGTTCGGGGACTCAACCCCGCCAATTCGATCTGGATCTGGGGGGAGGGGAAAAAACCTCAACTCACCCAATTCAGCGAACGCTACGGTCTGAGGGGGCCGGCCATCCCCGCGGTGGATCTGATAAAGGGGATCGGCACCCTGGCGGGCCCCAGAGTGCTCCCTGTCGATGGACCCACCGGCAACATCCACACCAACTTCGACGGCAAAGCCGCCGCCGCTATCGAGGCACTCTCAGGGGATGTCGACTATGTCTACCTCCACCTTGAAGCACCCGACGAGTGCGGCCACCAGGGTGATCTGGACTGCAAGCTTCGGTCCATCGAGTTGATCGACCGCAAGGTGGTGGGACCGATCAATTCTGCCCTTGCCGCTTCCGGTGAGGATTATCGTATACTCATTCTACCGGACCACCCCACACCGATTTCCCTGCGGACACACGTGTCCGAGCCGGTGCCCTATGTGCTGTTTGACAGCAGGACCGCGGGCGGGGGGAATGACAAGGGGAAGGATAAGTGTTTTTCCGAGGCCTCCGGCAAGGCTTCCGAGCACTTCTTTGCCTCCGGGCCGGAGCTGGTAAGGTATTATCTTTCGGTGTGATCGATAACTGATTCTTCCGATTTCTCCAGACACACACACGTATCATCGGTACATGAGAGGACGGTCTTGATGACGGCTTCCGCCGCTTCCGGGTGGCCCAGTTTCCCGGCGGCGGTCCTTATGCGTTCCAGGTAGTCGGGGGTGGTGAGAAACTTCTCGATTTTGTACCCCATAGTAGCGGGGGATGTGGGCATCACCGCCGCCCCGTGTTCGAGGAGGTACATGGCGTTGGAGACCTCCTGTCCCGGGATGGGGTCGGTCAGCACCATGGGCAATCCCAGGGCAAGACTCTCGGCGGAGCTGAGCCCCCCCGGTTTTGTGATAAAAAGGTCCGCCCCTCCCATCCAGAGGTGTATCTCCTCGGTGTACCCAAGCACCTTGAAGCGTGGGTACTCTCCGGCCTGCTCCTGGATGAACTGTTCCACCCCCTTGATCAGCTTTTTGTTCTTTCCGCAAAGTACCGCGATCTGGCACTCCGTTCGGATCTCTATCAGGGGCACCAACATATCCCGTACCGGAACCACCCCGAAGGCACCCGCCGCCAGGAGTACCAGGGGGAGGTTGGCGTCGAGGCCCAGTTCCCGTTTGAGGGTCTTCGGGTCTTTATTTTCTGAAAAGTGAGGAGCCACGGGAATCCCCGTTACGGAGATACGCTCTCCCGGAATCCCGTAGGACATGAGCTGCCTCCGTTCCTCTTCGTGGGCCACGAAATAGCGGTGAAACTGCCGGACCAGCCAGGTGGCGTGGGCGTAAAAATCGGTCACCACTATGGAGTTGTGGGTCCTGATCCTCCCCCGACGGAGCATGTAGGACGTCACCGCCGCCGGTACGAAGTGGGTATTAATCACAAAATCCGGGGCGAATTCCTTGATCTCCTTCACCAGGGGTTGTGTGTTGATCCGTTCAAACCACTCCCGGAGCACATGGTTCCGCCATGGCACATCGGTCTGTTCGAAAGCCCACCCCCAGAGGGTTGGAGCGTTTTTGATAGTCTCGATATAGTATTTCGAATAGATGGCGCTGAAACTCTCGGTGGTGTAGTCGAGGCTGTCCAGCATTCGGACCGTTCCTTCAGGTACGATTTTCCGGGCTGCCGCTTCCAGCGCTTCCGCCGCTCGATTGTGTCCCTGACCCGATCCGGCGGAGAGGATGAGTATCCTAGGTTGATCATTCATGATCCAATAATAACACGGAAACTGGGGTTATTGAAACGTCCGGTCCTGTTGATCCGTGTTCCGGAAGGCTAAACACTTGAAGCGCGGGGTAAATACGGTATGGGGCTCGCGGTGCACCTCGATTTCACCATGGATTTCGACAATCTCCGTGACGTCCCGGAACACCAGCACCACACCCCTGAGGCGTTCCCCATCGTCTGTGATCGGCGCGGCTGAATCGGCAATATGGTATTCCCGAGCGTCCTTTGAGATCAACTTCGTATGAGTTGAAGTCTACGGACTTCCAAATTTAAAATTGCTCGAGTTGCAGGGTGCTCCTGTCTCTACTCCAGGTATCCCAGGTAAGCTCGCTGGAGGTCCAGGATCATATCGAAGGCCTTTTCCGCCGCCGGAGCGTCGTTCACCACCGGGTCGACCAGGAGGGCCTGCAGGGCGAGGTCTCTGGACTTCTCCAGGACCGCCCGGGCGGTGAGTAAGTTCAGGGAGGTCTGCATCAGCATCAGACCTCGCAGCCCCTCGGGCATCTCTCCCACCATGTCACCGTGGACACCCTGTTTGTTCACCATGGCGGGAATTTCGACGATCAACTCTTCCGGAAGATTGGAAATGAAACCGTCGTTCTGAATGTTGACTGCCTCTTCCTGGTGACCGAGGTCGGCCACGATTCCTTCGATGATGGGGATCTCCCGGTGATGTTCCGCTTCGCTGCTGCCGAGGACGACCTGTTCGGGAACTCGCCCGCGGCTCCATTTTTTGTAGTAGGTATAGAAATCGAGAATACCCCGGTGGTCGACCGCCGAGTGGGCCCAGCCGATGTATTCGCCGAAATGGCTGTCCGTGGTGATCGGGAGGTAGCCGAATTTTTCCAGGACCACCTTGAACAGCCCCCGTTCCGGCCAGGGTCGACCGGATGCTTCAAAGCTGGACACGTTATCCTGTGGAACACCGAGGTTGCCGTAGTCCCCCTCGGGGAGGCTTTCAAAATAGGCCGGGGCCTTCTCCCTGATATCCGGGTAGGCGTCGGCACCGGTATTGGTATAACGGGCCGAGAGAAGCACACTGAAGTGGTTGAGTCCCCCGGCGACGAGGTCGAGTTTCTCCGGAGGAGTGTCGAGGATGGCCGGTATGTGTTCCCGCAGTGACGCGACCTCGTGGCAGAGGCCGATCATTTTGAGTTCCGGGAAAGCTATGTTGATTGCCGTGGTGATACGGGTCATCGGATTGCTCAGGTTCAGTACCCAGGCGCGGGGGGCGATTCGCAGGATATCCCTGCATATCTCGAGCATGGGTGGAATTATGCGCAGGGAGTGAAAGAGTCCTCCGGGACCGCCGTTCTCTCCGTATACCTGGGGGATGCCGAACTGCTGTGGAATCCTCCAGTCCTGTTCCCAGAGCTCGAAGCGGTCGCCCACTTCGATGGATGTGATGCAGAAATCCGCACCCTGTAGGGCTTCCTCCCGGTTCGTGGTAGCGGTGAGGGTGAAGGGTCGCTTGTGCGCATCCAGGTGAGCCCGTGCCGTCTTTTCTACGCGCCGAAGAGCGGCGGAATCTATGTCGTGGAGGACGATATCCGCTCCCTCGAGGATCGAACTTCTGAGGATGTCGCCGACAGTGCTGAGGCCGAACATGGCGCTGCCCGCGCCGATAAGGACTATTCGAGGAGCCATGGCTTTTCTCCTTGGGTACGTTCTTTTTTTAATGCTTCTTCATGGTAAATCCTCAAAACGGCTTTGTAAAGGAAGATTTGGAGCTCGGGCATCCCCAGGTTGTTGGGCCTCCGCGGTGACCACCAGGAAGGGGGGGGCCGTGAACTGGTGCAAAGCTTGTGTATCGATGAAGCGGGAGGGGGGAGCGGAATCTCCGACCCGCGCGCCCGGTGGAGCGGGGGAGCGGAACCGGGGAAAGCGCGCGGGGGATATCGGAGATGGAGCGCGGGGGCGCCCCCCCGTACAATGCCCCTCCAATATCCATATCTTGCGGAGGTAGAGGTTTTGGGGTAGGCTTCGGGTATGGTTGAATCGATTGTATCATGGAACGTAAACGGGATCCGGGCGGCCGAAAAGAAGGGGCTGCTGGAGTATATGGCGGGCGAGGGGGCGGACGTGGTCTGCCTGCAGGAGACGAAGGCGAAGCCGGAGCAGTTGAGCGAGGAACTGTTGAGTCCGGCGGGGTATACCTCGTATTTCAGCTCGGCGGAGAAGGCGGGGTACTCAGGTGTGGCGGTCTATACCCGGGAGAAGCCCCTGTCGGTAGACCGGCTTGGAGCGGCGGAGTTCGATGCCGAGGGCCGGGCCCTGGTGTTGAAGTACCCGGATTTCGTGCTGATCAACGGGTATTTTCCCAATAGCCAGGACAAGGGCAAGCGATTGGACTATAAGCTCGGCTACTGCGACGTGGTCCTGAAATTGTGCGATTCCCTGGTCGACGAGGGGAAAAACGTGGTGGTCTGCGGGGACTATAATATCGCCCATCGGCCGATCGACCTGGCCCGACCGGAGCAGAACGAGGGGAACGCGGGTTACCTGCCGGAGGAACGGGCCTGGATGAGCAGCTTTCTGGAGGCGGGCTATGTCGATACGTTTCGGCTGTTCAACTCCGAGGGGGGCAACTACACCTGGTGGAGCTACCGCACCCGGGGAAGGGAGCGGAACGTGGGGTGGCGGCTGGATTATTTCTGCGTGAACGAGGCTTTTAAAGGGCGGGTGAAGAGCTCGGAGATCCGCTCGGAGGTGATGGGCTCGGACCACTGTCCGGTGGCGCTGAAGCTAGGTGAGTAGGCCGGGTATGAGACGGCAAAGCGGAAAGGCTGAGTGAGCAGCCGGGTGGAGTGAATCGGGGAGGCTGAGGATGTCGGGAGAATACCCGGTGGACTTGGAGAAGGTGAGGGATTTCCTGAGGGTGAAGGAAGAAAGGCGACGGTCTCTGCTTCGAACACGGTGGGAGGAAGCAAAACGGGATTTTGACCGGATTGTGAAGCATATTGCCGAAACGTACGCACCGCGAAGGATTTATCAGTGGGGATCGCTTCTGGATTTTTCAAGGTTCAGCGAGATTTCCGATATCGATATTGCCCTGGAGGGAATAAGCGGGCCGGAAGAGTTCTACGCAATTCTGGGGGACGCGATGAAAATGACGGATTTCCCCCTGGATATCCTGGAAATCGAGAAACTTGATCCTGAAACAGCTGAAGGGATCCGGAGGAGAGGGAGGCTGGTGTATGAAGGTGGAGAGTAGCGAACTCGTCGGACTTATCCGCAAGAATATGAAAATGCTGGAAAAGTTGCATGCTTCCATGGACAAGGTATATCGCGAGGACCTCGAGCTGCTTGGAAAAACAGACAGGTCCGCCCTTATGGTAGCCGGAATTCTGGAAAACTACTATACTTGCCTCGAAACTGTTTTTTTTCGGATATCCCAATATTTTGAAAATAATCTGGCTCCTCATCAGTGGCACCGTGACCTCCTCGAAAAGATGACTATCGATATCGAGGGTATCCGGATTGCCGTGGTATCGGAGGAGAATTTTCCCCGGCTTCTGGAGCTGCTGAAGTTCCGGCATTTTCGGCGATATTATTTCGAACTGGAGTACGACTGGGACCGGCTGGAGTATCTCAGAAAAAAGTTTCACGAAGCTCATCCCCTGGTTACGGAAGATCTCGAGAGATTTATTGGGTTTTTGAAGGCAATTTAGGCGTGGTAGTCAGCCCGGCTGGTTGACCTGCCGCCCTTCCCAACATTAAGGGATTGAGGTTCAAGCTCCAGCACAATGCGCCCCCCCTCATTGGGACAAGTATTTTTTTGGCATGATATTTCGTAGTGTCGAGAATCTTATCCATTATCTCAAAGGGATCTTCTCTCGCGGCGTACGCCTTCACGGCTTCGGGATATCCTCCGGCCTGCATGTATTCGTCAAATAATTCCAGAAACAAATTGTGCCTTGAGGCCGGTATTTTCTTGGGAGCAGACCGAAGAAAGTCCGCCGGTTCTTCCCCCTTGATGTACTCGACAAACTCATGAAAATTGAACCCGAACATGCATATACTGCGATAACGGCCGACGGGAATGCGCATGTTTTTTGGAAAAAACCTGTTTATGGAGGATCCCGACAGTATTACACGTACGTCGGTCAGATCTTCTTTGAAACTTTAAATATAGCGTTGCAACTGTTCCGATTCCCGGGCTTCATCAAACCATAGGATTGTCCCGGAATCCTTTCCGTAGCGGTCTCGCATCAGAGTGCTGAGGTCCTCAAAATCTTCGGTACCGTCGATGGTTCTCCCCAGGGACTGTTCTTTTTCCAGATCAAAAAAAGCACCGGTGTCCCTGTTTCTGCGAGGACTTTCTTTAGCGTATACGGTTCCCCGTGGTTCTTTCGGAGCCAGTAGGCTTCGGTAGGCTTCGGCCGGGCCCGGCAGCCGGTTCAGGCCTGGATCCGAGAACAACTTAAAACCCGGGCAGTTTGAAGCGCATCACCACCTCGCCGGTCTCACGGTCAATCTCTACGGCTTTCGTGTCGTCGGTGCCGGTGAGGGGCTTGCCCGTGGCCATCATCGAGAGGGAGTTGAGAAAGCCCATCCCCTGGTTGAGGGCCGTTTCCAATTCGTCAGGGGCGGGGGCGGGGCGCTGCTCGTGGTCCTGCCGACGCGAAGTCTGTTGTTCCTCCTCATCGCCATACTCCTCGGCGGTGACGTCGATCTCCCTCTCCGGCTCGCGGAAGAGCTCTGGATTGAGATAGTGGGGGGTGTCCTCGTCGAGCTCGGGCCTTTCCCGCTTGGGCCAGTCCTGTCTGACGGGGCCTGCGGAGGTCGCAGCGGGGTCGGCGAGAGTCGACGTAAGGTCAGCCGCGGGGTCAGTGGAAGCCGCGGACCCCGCCTCGGAAGCCGCAGCGGAAGGCGCATCGGGGTTAGCCGCGGGCGCCGTGTCTTCGTGGAACATCGCCCGGACCTGGTT
>CAZJIN010000090.1:0-8496 GCA_964545955.1 uncultured Sediminispirochaeta sp. | reverse complement strand
AAAAAGGGCCCTCCGAATCGTTCAGATAGCAACCCTCTCTTGCGCGATTGACGCGGGAAATATCGCGAAGATTCAGAGGCTGAACGGTACACGAAAACTCACACAGGAAGACCTGGACCGTTTGAACGCCGTATCCGGGGCCGAGTTCTTTGGCCTGGCCACGGAAGAGACGGGTAACTATATTATTCGTTTTCAAACGGACCTTATTTCCAGTGGATTGGTGGTAAAGAATATATCCGATGTGCTGACCTCGGAGGTGCAACAAAAGAATGTCGGCAGATTTATGGTGGGAACCATTCAGTCGGAGGAGGGGGAACTGCCTCTTCTCGATATCTCCGCCCTTCTCAGTAGTCTTCCCACCGTTTCCCAGAGGAGGACCGCCCTTCTCGATACAATAGCCGAACTGCGGAAGCCCCGTACCCACAATCTTGAAGCAGCCTCGGAGGATTCCGCGCGCAAGAGGAAGCGTGATAGCCGGAAGGCCGGCAGAAAAACCCACCGGTACAACCGTTTGACACGGATGCTGGGCGCCGTAGAGACGAGGGTGGCGTTGTTTCTCTTTTTTCTTGTTATAGTGTCGATGATCGGAATATTCAGTTTTGAGGACGGCCTTAACAGCAGTTTTGAAAACCTCTGGGATTCCTTCTGGTATTCTATCGTGACCATCACCACTGTCGGATATGGAGATAAGACCCCGATCACCGTGGGTGGAAAAATTGTCGGACTCGTTCTGATGGGTATGGGGGTCATCGTAATGGCGGCGGTTACAGGACAGATCGCCTCGTTTCTCGTCGAACAACAGATGCGCCGCCGGGAGGGTTTGTTAAAATTGAAGAACTTACAGAATCATTTCATCATTTGCGGATGGAGAAGAGAACTGGACCGGGTGATCGAGGGGATTCTCGCGGTGAATCCGGAGTACCAGGTCGAGGATATCGTACTGATCAACAACGTGGGACATGAGGCGATGCAGCCGATTATAAACAACCCCCAATTCAACGGTATCCAGTATATCAACGGAGATTATATCGAAGAGGAGACCCTGCGGAGGGCGAATATTCACCGGGCGGGGAGGGTGATGATTCTCGCGGATTTTGCCCAGAACTATTCCCAACAGGAGGTGGATTCCCGTACGGTGATGGCGGTGCTCACCATAGAATCACTGACAAAACAGGTCTACGTCGCGGCGGAGCTTCTGGATGATAAATTTGAAAAATACCTGAAACTGGCCAACTGTGACGAAATTATTCTATCCAGGGAGTATTCAAAGATGATCCTGGCGAACGCCTCCTCAGCCTCCGGAGTCTCCCATGTACTGCTTGATTTGCTCTCACCGAAACACGGACAGGGGCTCGAATCCCGAAAGATTCCAGAGTGGCTGATCGGGGAACCCTTCGGCCGGGTATGTGATTATTTCAACGCCTCCTACGGCTCGATCTGTATAGGTTTGCTGGAAAACACGGGGAATTTTTATACCCGTAAAAAGGAAGCCCTGAATGAGGCGCAGATGACCCCGGACATCTCAAAGCTCGTTGAAAACCTCAAAACGGTAAAGCAACTGATTCCCAACAATCCGGTGATCAACCCGGGCAGGGACTACACGGTCAGGAAAAATTCCAAGGCGATCGTGATTGAACTGAGTGTCCGGAAGGCGCTGGAGGTGAAGGCGAATGGATAAGCAGAACGAAGAGAGACTGCGAAAAATCAAGCTCTTTGAGGATTTCGCTGAAGATATTGAAGCCCTTGAACGGATTTTTCAGATCGGAGCATTGCAGAACGTAAAAAAGGGAGATCGAATTATCCAGGAGGGTGATGAAGGGGATACTCTTTTTATCCTTCTCTCCGGAAGCGTGAGGATCGAAAAGACCACCCTCCAGAACCAACCTTATACCGTGGTGCTTCTGAGGGAAGAACACAACGTATATTTCGGGGAACTCGCACTGATCGACAACGACCGACGATCCGCCACTGTCCAGGCGGAAAGTGATTGCCTTCTCTTCACCCTTCACCGGGATACTTTTCTCAAATTCTGTGAAGAGAACCCCTACATGGGATTCAAAATCACCATGCAGATAGCAAGAAAGATCTCCGCCTCCCTTCGAAAGATGAACATGGACGTGATAACCCTCTTCGAGGCCCTGGTCAGTGAAGTGGAGGGACAGGAAATCTCCTTCTGAAAATCCCCGATTCAGCCCTCGTTCTGTTGTAAACTGTTGCAAAGTTCAATAAAAGGCGGATATATGACTGGAAAAGTCTTTCGGAATGATGCCTACGCGAAGGTAACCGGGCGGGCACGGTATACGGATGATCTGCGATTTCACCACATGGCCCACGCGGTACCGGTGTATACGGATTATGTGCATGCGGGGAATTTGAAGATCGACACGGTTCGGGCTGAGAAGATGCCCGGAGTGCTGCGGGTTCTCACAGCACGGGATGTGCCCGGGAGTGTTCGGTTTGGTCAAATAGAGCAGGATTACCGAATGTTCGCCGAAGGGAAGATCATGTTCACCGGTGACGTGATCGCCCTGATCGTCGCGGAGAGCCGGGAACAGGCCCTCGACGCGGTCCCTCTCGTGGAAATAAACGCGGATCCGCTTCCCGTGGTGGATGATCCCGAGGAAGCCTTGAAACCGGAGGCGACGGTGGTTCGTGAAAGACGGGAATCAAATCTGATGAACCATCATCGGATGCGCCGTGGAAATGCCCCTGAAGAGCTGAAGAATTCTTTTCTGGTGGTGCGGGAAAAATTTACCACACAGTTCATTGAACATGCCTATATGGAGCCGGAAACGGCGGTGTGTGTCCCTCGGCATGATGGGACATTGGAAGTCTACGGCAGTATGCAACACCCCTTCAGTACCCGCAGGTTCACCGCTGCCCTGCTGGGGGAGCCCCTTTCGAATATTGAGGTCTATCTTCCTCCCATGGGGGGAGGTTTCGGCGGCAAAGACGACACAGCCGCGATCGTCTGTGCCAGGGCCGCCCTCGCCGCGAGAATCCTCAACCGCCCGGTGAAGCTCACCTATAAACGGGAGTGGTCTCTTCGTGAAAGTTACAAGCGCCATCCCTATCGACTGAGCTACCGTGTGGGTTTCGAAAAGGACGGCAGAATACGGGCGGTGCAGACCGAAATGATCTCCGACGGCGGGGCCTACCTTTCGGTCAGCCCCTGGGTGAACTGGAGATCCACCGCCCAGTGTTTCGCTCCTTACTCAGTTGACCATGTGCATGCTGATGTACGATGCGTGGCGACCAACAATCCCGTCACCGGCGCGATGAGGGGCTTCGGATCGCCCCAGGTCAATTTCGCGGTGGAGCAGATTATCGACATCGCCGCGGAACGGCTTCACCTCAGTCCTCTGGAGCTCCGGCGAATCAACATGGTCACACAGGATGGGGAAACCATCACCGGGCAGATCCTCGATACCCATACGGTGAGCCTGGAAGAGGTTATGAACAGGGTTTCCGGGGAAATAGGATATGAGGAAAAGCTTTCTCTCTGTTCCAGGGGGAGTTCCGAAGGTGAGGACCTCTACGGTATCGGACTGTCGATCAGCTATCGTGGTTCCAGCCTCGGGGCGGAGGGAATGGATTTCTGCTCCGCCGTGATCAACGGGCAGTTCGACGGGTCCATCCTTCTCGAAACGGGGATCCATGAAAACGGGCAGGGCTCCGAATCCGTGATGATGTTGCTACTGGCGGAGGAGCTGGGGGTGAACCTCGATCGCATACGGTACAAGCGTCCTTCCACCAGCTCGATCCCCGACGGCGGAACCACGGTGACTACCCGGGGCACGAGCCTCGGGGAAGGCACGGTCACCGTCCCCGCCCGCAAACTGAAGCGGCATATCGCCGAAAGCCTGAGTGATATTCTGCAATGTCGTCCGGAGGAGGTTCTTTTTCAGGATGACTGTCTTAAGGGGCCCGATGAGGATTCGCTTCTCACCTGGGATGAGGCGATGCACCATCTTTTTCTAAAAAGGGTGTACCCCTATTCCTTCGGGGCTTATCAGGCTCCCGATGTCTCCTGGGATGATGAGACCGGTCAGGGAGACGCCTACTTTACCTATGTATACAGCAGCCAGGCGGTTGAGCTCACGGTGAATAAAAAAACCGGGAAAATTCGCCTCACCAATATAGTCGCCGCTCATGATGTCGGTCGGGCGGTCAACCGGGCTATGGTCCTGGGACAGATCTACGGGGGCATTGTGCAGGGCTCCGGTATGGCCCTTTCGGAGGATTTGAAGATAGAGAAGGGGAGGTTCCGGCATCTTGATCTGAACCATTACCGGATACCGAGGGCGGCGGAGATACCTGAAATCACCGGTATCATCGTCGAAAATCACGATCCTCAATCTCTCACGGGAGCCAAGGGGATCGGTGAGCCGGCTCTTGAACTGATTGCACCGGCGATAGCGAATGCCGTGTACAACGCCACCGGTATTCGCTGTCGGGATCTCCCCATACGAATCAATCCGGAGGACCTGAAATGAACAGTCCTGAAATGAACAGTCCTGAAATGTGCAAAATGAAGACCCCCCTGATAACCGTAAACTCCCGTGAATACTCCCTGGAAGCTTTTGAGCTTGAAATGAGTCTGCTGGACTACCTCCGGGAACGGCTCGAACTCACCGGCACAAAAAACGGCTGTGGTACCGGGGCGTGTGGCGCCTGTACGGTGTTGATTGACGGAGTCGCGCGCAGATCCTGTATCACAAAGATAGCAAAGGTAGTGGGATCGCACATCACCACCATCGAAGGGCTGGAAGGACCGGAGGGTTCACTCCACCCGGTACAGCAGGCTTTCATCGATGCCGGGGCGGTGCAGTGCGGGTTTTGCACCCCCGGAATGGTTCTGAGCGCCGTATCCCTTTTGAAGAAAAATTTGAATCCCTCCCGCGAAGAGATCCGAAGGGGCATCAACACCAACCTTTGTCGCTGTACGGGGTATCAGCAGATCGTCGATGCCGTGGAAGCTGCTTCAGTCATAATGCGGAACTCCCCGAAGAATCCTCTTCCGCAAAAAACAAAAAAAACCCCGGAAGCATAAGCCTCCGGGTATAATTTCCTTTTCGAACTTCAATAATCAGGGATTATTAAAAACCCCATACGCCTAAAACCTCAAAGGATAAATTTGATCAGGAACACGATCGCCACAACCAGGGTGATCATGGAAACGTCTTTGGATTTGCCGCTGAAGAGCTTGAGGATCACGTATCCCAGAAGACCGAACATGATACCGTCGGCAATACTGTAGGCAAGGGGCATCATGATGATGGTCAGGAAGGCGGGAATCGCTTCCGTGTAGTCGTCGAAGTCGATATTCTTGATGGGAGACATCATGAACAGACCGACGAGAACGAGGGCCGGGGCGGTAGCCGCGCCGGGAATCATCAGGAAGAGGGGACTGACGAAGAGGGCCAGCAGGAAGAGGATCGCCGTGGTGAAGGCGGTGAGACCGGTCCGTCCGCCTTCGGCAACACCAGAAGCACTCTCGACATAGGTGGTGACAGTGCTCGTCCCGAGCATGGCACCTACGGTGGTACCCACTGCGTCGGCGAAGAGGGCCTGTTTTACCTTCGGTATATTACCTTTTTCATCGATAATCCCCGCTTTGGTGGATACGCCGATCAGGGTGCCCACGGTGTCGAACATATCGACGAAGAGGAAGGTAAAGAGAACCACCAGCATGTCCAGGGTGAATACCTGGGAAAAATCAAACTTGAAGAAAATCGACGCGATCGAGGGGGGGGCCCAGTCTCCGGAAGGGGCACTGGTGATTCCCATGGGAAAACCGATGATCGTGGTGGCCACGATACCGATCAGAAGGGCACCCTTGATGCGGAAGGCCAGCAGGACCCCGGTGATGACCAGGCCGATGAGGGCCAGAAGGGGAACCTTGCTCGTCACATCGCCTAGTACGACCAGGGTGGCGTCGCTGTTTACGATCAGTCCCGAGTTCTGCAGGCCGATAAAGGCGATAAACAGACCGATACCTACGGAGATGGCCCGTTTCACGTTCACCGGAATGCAGTTGATGATCGCCTCACGGACGTTCAACAGGGTCAGAATAATGAAAATGATACCTTCGAGAAATACCGCGGTAAGGGCGAACTGCCATGAGTATCCCATGGTCAGTACTACCGTGAAGGCGAAGAAGGCGTTGAGCCCCATGCCCGGTGCCAATGCGAAGGGAAGGTTCGCTGCAAATGCCATCACCAGCGTAGCGATCGCTGCGGAAAGGGCGGTTGCAGTAAACACACCACCAATGTCCATTCCCGTATTGCTGAGAATCTGGGGATTCACAATAAGGATGTAGGCCATTGTGAGGAATGTCGTGAGTCCTGCCACAACTTCAGTTTTTACCGTTGTGTTGTGCGCTTTCAGTTGGAATAGTTTTTCCATCAGTTTCACTCCTGTAATTATGAGGATTTTAGTCCCCTGATTGTAACGTGAGATTTAAAATCTTACAAGCAATTTGTTGCAAGGCGTTGCGAAATGTTGCGAAATATTGTGGATAATCGGCTTTGTTTGTTTTATACTGGGTTCACTCTTTGATGGGTTATTCCAACTCAGGGGGGGTAAAAAAAGTGAGGACTACCGGGAACATGAAAAAAGCGGACCTTAAGCGGCGCATAGTTGTGGCGACCGGGAGAAAAAGGGCGGAACTTGTTTTTAAGAACGCAAAGATTGTGAACGTGTTTTCCCATGAAATCGTAAAAGGGAGTCTGGCCGTGGACAAGGGCATCGTCATCGGTATCGGTGCCTACGAAGGGGAAGGGGAAGTCGATGTGAAGGGACGTTATCTTCTTCCGGGCTTGATAGACGCCCACGTGCATATTGAATCCTCCCTCACCTCTCCCGCTCATTTCGCCCGGGCGGTGGTTCCACGGGGTACTACCGCGATAGTGGCGGACCCCCATGAGATCGCCAATGTCTGCGGACTGGAGGGAATAGAGTTCATGATAGAGGCGAGCCGTGATATTCCCCTGTGGGTATTTTTCATGCTTCCCAGCTGCGTACCTTCCACCGGCTTTGAACATGCAGGGGCGGTTCTCAACTCGGAGGCCCTTTCTCGTCTTGTTGGGGAAGATCGGGTGCTCGGTCTTGGAGAGATGATGGATTATCCCTCCCTGCTCGCCGGAGACGACGGGGTGCTGGACAAGATCATGCTCGCCGTGGAGAACGGAATGATGATCGATGGGCACGGTCCGATGGTCCTTGGAAAGGACCTGAACGCCTATGCCGCTTCAGGGGTGAAAAGTGACCATGAAAGCTCAACCCTGGATGAGATGAGAGAGCGCCTTCGGGTGGGGATGTACTGTCTGATACGACAGGGAAGCGCGGCTCAGAATCTTCCAAACCTGATTCACGGGGTAACAGAGAGCAACTCCAGGCGCTGTATGTTTTGTACCGACGATCGCCATCCCGAAGACATTCTCTCGGACGGACATATTGATACCCACCTGCGGATGGCGGTCGCCAGGGGGGTGGATCCCGTCACGGCGGTGCAAATGGCCACCATCAACACCGCCGAGGCGTATAGGCTCGGGGGAATGGGGGCCGTCGCGCCCGGGTATCGCGCGGACCTGGTAATCATGGACAATTTGAAGGACTTCAACGCGATGGAGGTTTACGTTGGCGGGGAGAGGGTAGCCACACGATCACAGGCGGAGTTTTCCCTCCCGGAAGTCGATATTTCAAAGGTCGGCAACACCGTGAACGTGAAAGATTTCGGCGTCGAACGGTTCCGCTTGTCCCTGGAAACTGAAATTGCCCGGGTCATGCGGCTTCAGCCCCAGAGCCTTATCACGGAGGAGGTTACCCGCAGGGTGAGTCTTGACGGGGAGGGGTGTTTTACTTTTCACCCACACCTGGATGTGCTGAAGATGGCGGTGGTGGAACGGCATCATGCCACCGGCAATATCGGTCTGGCCCTGGTGGAAAATTACAGGCTCAAGAAGGGAGCGGTAGCCCTGACCATAGCCCACGATTCCCACAACATCATTGTGATAGGTGCGAATGACGCCGATATGTATGAGGCCGTTCAGGAACTTATCCGGGTCGGGGGGGGCGTGACCATGGTACTTGACGGGGAGGTGCTGGAAACCCTTGAATTGCCGATTGCGGGGATCATGTCGGACCGGTCCGCCGCTTTTGTGAGTGAAAAACTTTCCCGGATGTACTCCCTCGCGAGGGAGACCCTCGGGGTAAACCGAGAACTCGATCCGTTCATGACACTGAGTTTCATGGCCCTGCCCGTCATTCCCGAACTGAAACTCACCGATATGGGTCTTTTTGACGCCCGGGAATTCAAGTTTGTCGATATTTCCGTGAAGTGAAGATTTCGGGACCGAAGGGCTTCCCACGGTCCGCTTAGGATCCCGCGAAGACGATGGTCTTTCCGTGTCTCCGCAGAACTTCCATGTCGGTCTCGTAGAGCTGTGAGAGAAGCGGTCCGGTCAGGACCTCTTTTTCCACGCCGGCCTTGAG
>CAZJIN010000089.1:0-8542 GCA_964545955.1 uncultured Sediminispirochaeta sp. | reverse complement strand
CGGGAAGAAGGTTGATTTTCGTTCGGATCAGATCCGGGATCTGTTCCGCCTCCTCGCGAGGGAGGATCCTGACACTGATCGGGTGTTCTTTGCGGATCTCTTCGTTGACTTTCTCCTCGATTTCATGTACCAGATCAGCGGAAAAATTTTCGAACTCAAAATCCATACGCCCCTTCAGCGGTTCCATGTTGCCCCCGGTCACCTGGGCTCCATAATCACGCCACACAACTCCGCACAGCACGTGCATTGCCGAATGGGTCCTCATCAACTGATGCCGATGGGCCCAGTCGATCTCAGCACTCACCGTGGTTCCGGCCTCCGGAAGGGGACCCTCCACGTAGTGGAATACCTTGTCACCTTCCCTGCCCAGCTTCACGACCCGGATATGGATATCCGCGTATTCAAGCTTCCCGGTGTCCGAAGGTTGTCCGCCTCCTCCCGGGAAAAAGGCGGTCCTGTCGAGGATAATCGCCGAACGTTCCCGGTCAACCTCGATCACCTCGGCGTTGAAATTCTTCAGGTAGGCATCGGTCTGGTACAATAAATCAGTCATTTGTTTTTCTCCACCAGAGTTTTACACAGTATAAGCGCTGGTCCGGGGGAATGCAACAAGGACGGTTCGAATCGGCAATTCTGGTTCGAATTGCTGGTTGAATTCCATTCGGTTGTATGGTCGGATAGGTAAGTCAGTACTTTTGATTTAAACTCTATTATCTCCAATAAAGGCCATTATTTCTAAAATAGGTATTGACAAATTTTTTAGGTATATGTCATAATCCGGTATGGAGAGTATTTCTTTAGGTGAATATAACGGGACGGAATCTTTTCGTCCCGGTGTGTTTTTGAAAACCCCGAATCGGGGTGGGCCCGGGCCTGCTGCGATTCGGGGTTTTTTAATGGAGGAGAAAACCCTTTTCACGGTTCGTACAGTGACTTGTCGCTTTCAAATAACCACATCGGGGATTGTATGAATACACGGATTGAACGGAATCACTATCGGCGTCTGTATGTGGAAAAAAAACAGGACCATGAATCGGAAGCACCCGAACTGCTCTCTGCCTTGAGGGAACAGTTGGGAGTCTCGGGTATTGAAACCCTGCGAATTTTCAGACGTTATGATTTCCCCGATCCGGGAAACGATCGACTTTCAGTGCTTCGCGACCAGGTTTTTTCCGATCCCGCCACGGATATTGTGTGGGAAGATTCTCCCCCCGCCGGTAACTACAAGGCGGTGGCGGTAGAATACCTCCCGGGGCAGTATGATGCCCGGGCTGATGCGGCTTCACAGCTGATCGGTGTGCTCCTCGATGGGGACAGAGTGGCGGTTCGATGCGGGAGACTTTACCTTCTCTACGGAGATATTGGGGAGGACTCACTCAGGGTAATCAAAAAATACCTGATCAACCCGGTGGATTCCCGGGAGGTTTCACCAACCCGGAAGCCGGCGCCGGAGGAGGAGCATCCGAAGCCTTCTCCGATTCCCGTCATCAAAGGTTTTTCCGTGATGGGGAGTCGGGAACTCGAGGCGCTGCGGCAAGAGCTGGGACTGGCAATGTTCCGGGAAGATATCGAATTGTGCGGGAACTACTTCGGTGAAGTAGCCCGACGGGACCCCTCACTGGCGGAATTGAAGATTCTGGATACCTACTGGTCGGATCACTGCAGGCATACCACATTTAATACGGTGATCAAAGAGCTCAAATTCCCGGAAGGGAGGATAGGCGATCACCTTCGTGAGACCTATTCCATGTTCCGTTCCGTCCACGGGGAAGGGCCTCTAACCCTGATGGACCTCGCCCTCGGGGGGATGAGAATTCTTCGACTCCGCGGGAAGCTTGAGGAGCTGGAGGAGTCCGAGGAGGTCAACGCGTGCAGTGTGCGTATCCCCGTGTCCACCCCGGCAGGGGAGGATACATGGCTTCTAATGTTCAAGAACGAAACCCATAACCACCCCACCGAAATAGAGCCTTATGGCGGAGCCGCCACCTGTCTGGGTGGCGCGATTCGTGATCCCCTTTCCGGGCGGGCTTACGTTTACCAGGCCATGCGTTTAACCGGAAGCTCCGATCCGAGAAAATCCTATCGCGAAACCCGGGAGGGAAAACTACCCCAGCGGGTGATCACCACCGAAGCGGCCCATGGCTACAGTTCCTACGGAAATCAGGTGGGGATCGCAACGGGCTATGTGCACGAGCTGTACCACCCGGGGTTCGAGGCGAAACGTATGGAAATCGGGGCGGTAATCGGGGCAGTGCCGGAGGCACAGGTGCGCAGAGAGTCTCCCCTTCCGGGAGATGTGGTCCTGTTGATCGGCGGCGCTACAGGCAGGGACGGTATAGGTGGTGCGACAGGTTCATCGAAGGAACATGATAGCGGTTCCCTGGAAAGTGCTTCGGCGGAAGTACAGAAGGGAAATCCCCTGGAAGAGCGGGCGTTGCAGAGGTTTTTTCGGGAAAAGGAAGTGGCCTCGCGTATCAAGCGAAGTAACGACTTCGGTGCCGGCGGCGTGAGCGTGGCGGTCGGTGAGTTGGCCGACGGACTCGATATTGACCTGGACACTATACCGGTGAAATATGCCGGACTGAACGGACTGGAACTGGCCCTTTCGGAATCCCAGGAACGCATGGCGGTGGTAGTCGCGACGGAGGATGCCGGCTTTCTCATCAGCAGGGCGGAGAAGCAGAACCTTCAGGCCGTAACGGTCGCACGGGTGACGGAGGAATCCCGACTCAGAATGACCCGCCGGGGTGAAGTGATCGCCGATATTGAAAGAGGTTTTCTCGACAGCAGCGGCGCGCCCAGGTTCGCCCGTGGAGTGATAGAAGCGCCTGCCGGAAAAAGCCCTTTCTCAGGTGCCGAATATCCCGCGGGACGTCGGGCCGCCGAGGACTACACCGAAGGGGTTCGGGCTACCGATGAACACCCCGCGGGTGTTTACGGATTTGATCCCCGAAGGGAATGGCTCCTTCTTCTTGGTGAACTCAACAACAGTGGGCAAACAGGCCTGGTTGAACGTTTTGATTCTACCATTGGAGCACGGACCGTTCTGCTGCCCTTTGGGGGACATCAGCAGTTGAGTCCTGCCGAGGGGATGGCGGCAAAACTGCCGGTATCCGATGGTATGACCCGTACCGTCAGTATTATGTCGGCGGGTTACGATCCCTGGATCTCCGAATGGAGCCCCTATCACGGAGGGATTTACGCGGTGGTGGAAGCTGTAGGCCGGGCGGTAGCCTGCGGGGCATCACCGGATAAAATGTATCTTACCCTACAGGAATATTTTGAAAGGATGAGTGAGAAGCCGGAAAAATGGGGAAAACCGGCGGCGGCCCTTCTGGGGGCGCTACGGGCACAGCTCGATCTTGAAATCGCGGCGATAGGGGGGAAGGACAGCATGTCCGGTAGCTTTGAGGAGCTGAATGTACCCCCCACCCTGGCGGCCTTCGCGGTGGGTCCCTCTCAACTTGATATGGTCATTTCCCCGGAGTTCAAAGCCCCTGACCATCGGATCGTTCTTTTTCAAATTCCCCTGGACAACGAAGGACTGATTGAGCTTCCCCTTTTTCGTGGGCTTTCCTGTTATATCCGGGATCTTATCGGGGATGGTGTGATCCTATCCTGCCGTTCCCTGCGAAACGGCGGTATTCCCGCGGCTCTGTCGGAGATGTGCTTCGGAAATGGAATAGGAGTGGCCCTCAACGGAGGAACGGATCTCATGGAACCGGAGGGGTGGTGGAAGTTCGCCCGACCTTGGTACGGCAGTTACATTGTTGAGTTGAGGACGGGAATAACGGAGGAGGATCTCCCGAATGTTCCTGAGGGTGTCGTGGTTGGAACAATAGGCTTCACCCATGAAGTTCCGGAGATCTTATTCAACGGTCTGTCCCTGGGGCTTGATGAACTGCTCAAGGCCTGGCGGTCACCACTGGAGGAGATCTTTCCTTCCTCCTATCCGGATTCTGAAGGGAAAGACCCTGCGCCTCCGATGTGTACCCCTCGGCGGAGACATAAGTTGACCTCGGCACCCCTCTCACGGCAGGGGATATCGACCCCTCTGGTTTGTATGCCCGTATTTCCGGGAACTAACTGTGAGGAAGAGTCGTCTCTTCGTTTCCGAGAGGCGGGAGGAAGGGTCCGACAGGTGATCTTTCGATGGAAGAATGCCGACGGGATGAAAGATTCCATCGGGGAAATCGCCGACGCGATCCGGGTATCCCAGATTCTGATGCTTCCGGGAGGATTCAGTGCCGGGGATGAGCCGGACGGATCCGCGAAATATATTGCCGCCGTGCTGAGGAGCTCCGCGATCAGGGATGCCGTAACGGAGCTCCTGGAGGAACGGGATGGCCTTGTACTGGGAATTTGCAACGGGTTTCAGGCGTTGGTCAGAACCGGTCTGCTTCCCTTCGGAGAGTACCGGTCACCTTCGTCGGAGATGCCGACCCTGGGGGTCAACCGTATAGGGCGGCATGTATCACGCTACGTGAAGACGGTCACGGTGAGTACGGCTTCTCCCTGGTTGTCGGGCTTGCGGAAGGGTGATCTGCACATGGTGGCGGTTTCTCATGGGGAGGGGCGTTTCAGTGCCTCCCCGGAGGTGCTGCGGGGTCTGGGTGAAAAAGGGCAGATTGTCTTTCAATACTGCGACCGGGAGGGAAGAGCGACCATGGAATATCCGGAGAATCCCAACGGCTCCCTGGGCGCGGTGGAGGGCTTGATCAGTCCTGACGGACGTATACTGGGAAAAATGGGGCACTCCGAAAGGATCGGAGAAGGGGTTGCTAAAAACATACCGGGAGAGAAGGATCAACGGCTGTTTGAATCTGCGGTACGTTATTTTACTGGAGAGGAGGAGAGAGTGTGAAAGTAACAATAGTAATGGGTAGCAAATCCGACGCGAAGACCATGAGGGGGGCCGCGGAGGCCCTGGAGCTGTTCAACATCGACTGGGACGCCAGGGTGATCTCGGCTCACCGCGCGCCTGAGGCCTTGAAGGAGTACGTGGAAGCCCAGGAAAAATCGGAGACCCTCTGTTTTATCGCGGGTGCGGGGCTCGCGGCACATCTGCCCGGGGTCATCGCGGCATACACCACGGTCCCGGTGATCGGCGTACCGATTCGGGCGGCCTTTGACGGCCTGGATGCGTTGCTGTCCATAGTGCAGATGCCGAAGGGAGTGCCCGTGGCAACCGTGGGGGTGAACAACAGTTTCAATGCAGGTTTGCTGGCGGTACAGATAGCCGCGGTGATCGAACCTGAACTGAAAAAGAAGCTTGATAACTATCGTCGTGAAAGGGCGGATGCAATTCTACAAGAACCGAAGAACAGGGAGGTATTCAATGACTGAGGGAACTATGCTCTACGAGGGAAAGGCGAAAAAGCTGTATTCCACCGATGATCAAGGCCGATTAGATAATGGGATCGTGTTGGCCGATGAGATTCTGGATCGGCTTGAAGTAGCCGTCTCCGGGGCGTGAGATGATTGATTCGGACAAACTGCACGAAGAGTGTGGAATCTTGGGCATATGGCTGCCTGATGGTGAACCCAATCCGGTTCCTCTCCTGTACTACGCGCTGATAGCCCTTCAGAATCGGGGCCAGGAAAGTGCCGGAATTGTAATGAACGAGAGTGATGAACCCTCGCGATTTTCCGTCCACAAGGGAATGGGACTGGTGACGGAAGCTTTTTCCGGGGAAAATCTGAAGTGCCTCCGGGGAAATATCGGGATCGGGCATACCCGGTACTCCACCGCGGGGGGAAGCAACGAGATGAACGCGCAGCCCCTTACCGGTCACACCAGGAAGGGACCCCTCGCGGTGGCCCACAACGGGAATCTGGTAAATGTCGAGATCATGCGTGAGCTGCTGGAAGAGGGGGGCAGTGTGTTCCGTACAGACAGCGATTCCGAAGTGATTCTCAACCTGGTGGCGCGATCGGCGGTGAAAAAGAGTCTCGCCGACGCGGTATGGGACGCCACACAGGCGATACAGGGGGCTTACTCCTTTGTAATACTATCCGAAGACACCCTGGTTGGGGCGCGTGATCGAAACGGGATCAGACCGATGTGTCTCGGGCGTCTTGGGAAGGGCTATGTGATGGCATCGGAGAGTTGTGCCCTTGATGCCATGGAAGCGGATTTTATCAGGGACATTGATCCGGGGGAGATTGTACTCATCGACTCGGAGGGGGTTCATTCGTTTCAGGCACCGGAGAGGACCCGTACCCAGACCTGTTCCTTCGAGTATATCTATTTTGCCCGACCCGATTCGGTCCTGGACGGAATGTCCGTCTACGGAATGCGTCATTCCTCCGGCAGGGTCCTTGCGCGTCAGGCACCGGTGAAGGCCGATTTCATTGCAGCGGTACCCGACTCCGGGATACCCGCGGCGATAGGGTATTCCGAGGAGACAGGTATTCCCTATGGAATTGCATTGATAAAAAACAGATATGTCGGACGCTCATTCATAAATCCTTCAAAGGAAAAGCGAATTGAAGCCGTGGGGGTGAAGCTGAATCCCCTGGTTGAGGCGGTGGAGGGCAAGCGTGTCGTATTGATTGATGATTCCATCGTTCGCGGGACAACTATGCGGAAGATCGTAGCACGTCTGCGAAAGGCCGGAACCGCAGAGGTTCATGTGCGAATTGCCTCCCCGCCTGTGGCTTTTCCCTGTTATTACGGAATAGACACCCCTTACCGGGAAGAATTGATTTCCAGTGAAAGGGAGGTGGATCGCGTGCGGGAGTATATCGATGCCGACAGCCTTGCTTTCCTTTCCCAGGAAGGGCTTTCCGAAGCTCTGGGGGGCAGGGACGAATTCTGTACGGGATGTTTCAGTGGTATTTACCCCATGGGAGCTCCCCGGGGACAAGCACGGGAGAATGCCTGTGGAGTATAGGGAAGCGGGAGTAGACAGGGAACAGGGCTACGAGATTGTGGATCAAATAAGGAACGCGACCCTTTCGACCCAAGAAAGCCACCGGGGAAAGGTTTTGAACGAGGTGGGCGGTTTCGGTGCCCTCTACCGCCTGGGGGAATACAAAGATCCGGTTCTCGTGTCGGGTACCGACGGGGTAGGAACGAAGCTGCACCTTTCGGTGGCCTTCGACTATCCGGAGGGGGTGGGAATAGATTGCGTGGCGATGTGTGTGAACGATATTCTCTGTCATGGTGCGGAGCCGCTTTTTTTTCTCGATTACCTCGCCTACGCGGACCTTTCGGCCGCCGGTGCGGCGCGGGTGGTACGCGGTGTAGCCGACGGATGCCGACTTGCCGGATGCGCCCTGGTGGGAGGGGAAAGTGCCCAGATGCCCGGGACTTACCGCTCCGGGGACTTTGACCTGGCCGGTTTTGCCGTGGGGGTGGTGGAGCGGGAGTCCATTATTTCCGGTCGAAAGATAAGGGAGGGGGACAGATTAATAGGGCTTGCCTCTTCCGGAGTACACAGTAACGGTTTTTCCCTCGTTCGGGCCTTGTTGAAGGAGAGGGAGATCGATCTTCACCGGGATTTCGGAGGAAGGCCCCTGTGGAGGGAACTGTTGGAGCCGACAAGAATATATGTGAAGGCGCTTATGCCCCTTCTGAAGGCCGGACTCATCCACGGAATGGCCCATATCACCGGGGGCGGCCTCTACGAAAACGTTCCTCGAATATTTCTTTCATCGGAGACCGGCTCCCCGTGGGGCGCGCGGATCAGAAGGGAAAAACTCCGAATCCCTCCGATTTTTAAGTACCTGGAATCCCTCGGAGTTGGGGGAGACGAGATGTTCCATACCTTCAATATGGGGACCGGAATGGTTCTGGCGGTCGCTGCAGACAAAGTCGACAGGGTGATTGACGGGGTCGAATCGACGGGAATACCCGCGGAAGAGATAGGAAGGGTGACCAGTGACGGAGGGGGCCTGTGTATAGAATAGCGGTCTGTGTTTCCGGCGGGGGAAGTCTTTTACCACCCCTCGTGGAGGCGATGGAAGATGGAACGCTTCCGGCGAGGATATCCCCGGTGATCGGTGATCGTCCTGGAATCCCAGCCTTGGAGAGGGCGGAACGCCTTGGATTGAAGACCCTCTGTATCGACCGTGAGCAGTTCAGGGGGGGAGAAAAGCGACGGGTGCGGTATGAACCGCTTTCCGACGCCCTTTTCGAGGCTCTCAATTCAGATGAAACCGACAGGGTAGATCTGGTTGTGCTGGCGGGGTTCCTTTCCATTCTGAAGGGGAAAATCCTCGATGAATATGCCTGTCGAATCATAAATATTCACCCGGCCCTTCTCCCGCGGCACGGGGGCAAAGGGATGTATGGTATGCGGGTTCATCGATCCGTTCTGGCAGAAGGGGATAAAGTGAGCGGTTGTACTGTCCATTATGTAAACGGGGGGATCGACAGGGGACCGATAATCCTGCAGCATTCGGTGCAGGTACGGCAGGACGATACCGCGGAATCGCTTCAGGGTCGGGTTCACGCGATTGAAGGGCCCTCCCTGGTGGAGGCGGTGAAGAGGGTCCTGGTGGAAATCAATACACGGGGAGGAGTCGACCGATGACG
>CAZJIN010000088.1:0-8606 GCA_964545955.1 uncultured Sediminispirochaeta sp. | reverse complement strand
GATACAGCAATCCTGAATGTGAAGATTTTGCAAAGCCGGTTTCGCCGGCTTTTTTTAATGGACGACCAGGGCGCGAAATGGTCCGAGGCTGGTTCAAATTTGATTAAACCTGCTGAAAAATACCGTGCCAAATATTGTTGCAAAATGTTGCAATTTAGTGAAAGTGAATATACAAAGTTTTTTTTTGAAGAAAACATGAAAAAAACTCTATAGGTTTGACATATTCAACTGCATGGGGTAAGATGTGTAGAAATAAAATACCAGGAGGAACCATGCTGATACTCATTTCAGATTCATTTGATCCCTCATTACCCGACAGGGTTGCGGAATTGGGTGAAGTGACCACAGACAAGGATCGTCTCTCGGAAGCAGACGTTGTGCTTGTCCGTTCGAAAACAAAATGTACCAAAGAGTATATCGATAACGCTCCCAATCTCAAATTGATTATTCGCGGAGGAGTCGGGATCGATAACATAGATAAAAAATATGCCGAAAGCAAGGGGATCGTCGTTCGCAATACTCCAAAGGCCTCCTCCATCGCTGTCGCAGAGATGGCCTTTGCCCTGATGCTGAGCATTCCGAATCAGATTATGAAGGCTGCGAAGGGCATGGAAAATGGCGAATGGCTGAAAAAAGAGATCAAACGAACCGAGTTGTTTGGAAAGACCCTCTGTCTGGTCGGTATAGGGAACATTGCAACTGAAGTCGCCAAAAGAGCCGCCGCGTTCGGAATGAAGGTGGTTGCCTACGATAAGTATATCTCAGAAAGCAAGTGGGCTGATATGAAAGCTTCCCTGGATGACGCGCTTCGTGGGGCTGACTATATCTCCATGCATGTACCCCTCACCGACGATACCCGGGGGCTTTTGAATGCCGACGTGATTTCGAAATGTGAAAAGAAGCCAGTGGTGATCAACACGGGACGGGGTGATACCGTCGACGCGAAGGATATGAAGGCTGCCCTGGAGAAGGGGGATGTTTCCTTCTACGCAGCCGATGTCTATCCCAGCGACCCTCCTGACAAGGACTATCCGATACTTCACGCTCCGAACACCCTGCTGACTCCGCATATCGCCGCAAGTAGCAAGGAGAATCTGTTGAGGGTTGGAGATGAGACAATCGCAATTCTGAAAGAAGTGATGACAGGAGGAAATAAATGAATAGAAAGCTGAATTTTTACGCGGGGCCCTCAGTCCTGCCGCAAGAGGTGCTTCGGGAAATGGAAGCACAGATTGGTGATCATAAGGGAGAGGGTTTTTCAATTATTGAGGCCAGTCATCGTGGTAAGGCCTATGATGATTTACATAACGAAACTGTTTCCCTGCTGAAGGAAATTTTTCAAATTCCCGATAACTATTCGATCCTGTTCCTCGGTGGCGGAGCGACTCTGCAATTTTCCATGATACCCATGAATATGCTGAAAGAAGGCAGGGTCGCAGACTATGTAAACAGTGGAGCATGGGCGGGGAAGGCAATCAAAGACGCCAAAAAGATCGGCAAGGTGAATACCCTGTTCGATGGCAAGGATTCTAATTATTCCACCCTTCCCGATCCGAAGGACATCAAGCCGTCCGGGGATTCGGCCTATGTGCATATCACTTCGAACGAGACAATAGGAGGGCTGCAGTGGAAGGATTGGCCTGAAACCGGTGATGTCCCCCTTGTAGCGGATATGTCCAGTGATATTCTCAGTCGTCCTGTACCGATCGAAAAGTTTGGCCTGATCTACGCGGGAGCCCAGAAGAACCTCGGTCCCGCCGGATCGACTATCGTAATTGTTCGGGATGATATATGGCAGAGTTCTCCGGATAACCTGACCGCATATTTGAGCTTCAAAACCCATGCCGAAAAGAACTCCCTTTACAACACCCCACCGGTTTTTCCAATTTGGGGAATTAACCTGGTGCTCAAGTGGATCAAAAAGATGGGCGGCGCGGAGGCAATGGATAAAAGGTCCAAACAAAAATCCTCCATGCTTTACGATGCGATTGAAAACAGCAACGGTTTTTATAGATGCCCGGTAGATCCCGAATATCGCTCCACCATGAATGTGGTGTTTCGTCTTAAGACCGAGGACCTGGAAAAACAATTTCTCAAAGAAGCGGATGAAAAGGGAATGCTTGGACTCAAGGGGCATCGGAGTGTCGGTGGATGTAGGGCATCGATTTACAACAGCCTACCTGTGGAAGATGTTGAGTCTCTCATTGAGTTTATGAAGTCCTTTTCTAAAAAAAGGTAGTTGTAAAAAGGATATATAGAATAATTTATGAAAATTGATGAAACCAATATTGAGATAATCAAGCATCTTCGTGATGGGAGAAAATCCTTCGGCGCAATTGCCGATGCCCTCTCTATCACGGAGAACACGGTTCGTTCCCGGGTGAACAAGTTGATGGAAGAGGGGATTCTGGAGATTGCCGGTCTGGTGGATCCGGAATCCCTTCCGGGACACAGAATGATCATAATCGGTATTAAACTATCCACGGTTGAACTGGTTCGCAAGGGATATGAGCTTACAAGTCTGCGTGGAGTGGTTTCCGTGAGTGTGGTGACCGGAAGGTATGATTTGATTGTGCAGGTATTGCTTGATGAGAACAACGGTTTCGGTTTGCTTGAATTTTTTACGAAAGAGCTCTCAAAAATTGATGAGATAAAAGAAGTTGAGACCTTCGTAGTGTACCAGGGGTACAATTTAAGGGTACCCTATATTTTGTAGGAGGAATGAAGATGTTAAAAAGAACACCTCTGTATGATGTGTACAAGGATTATAATGGGGTTAAGATTATTGATTTTGGAGGATGGGAACTTCCCGTCAATTTTGAATCCGGAATTATCTCTGAACATATGGCCGTCAGGAAAAATGCAGGTCTGTTTGATGTCTCTCATATGGGGGAAATCACGGTGGAGGGACCTGGGAGCGAAAAATTTATAGACTGGCTTCTGACCAATAATGTCAAAGGTATGTCCGATTACCAGTGTCTTTACAGTCCCATGTGTTATCCCGAAGGGGGGATTGTCGACGATCTCATGGTCTATCGTTATTCACCGGAGAAATACCTTCTCGTAGTGAACGCGTCAAACAGCGACAAGGATTTTAATTGGATCACAAAAGAGAATGAGTACGTAAAGTCCGGTTCAAAAATGCCTGAAATTAAAAACCTGTCTGAAAAATACGGTCAGCTGGCATTACAGGGACCGAAGGCAAACGAATACCTGAAGCAGATTGTCGGTGATGTGGTCGATTCCATTGAGTTCTTTCATTTCAAGGATGGAATAGAGATCGCAGGAACCAAATGCATAGTATCCCGGACAGGTTACACCGGTGAAGACGGATTTGAGATCTATTGCAGCAGTGACGCGGTTGCCGACGTGTGGAAGGAGCTTCTCAAGAGAACTTCTGATAAGGGTGTGCTTCCCTGCGGACTGGGCGCTCGTGACACCCTCCGTTTTGAAGCGAAGCTGCCCCTCTATGGACATGAGCTGACCAAAGACATAAGTCCCCTTGAGGCGAATCTTTCGGTCTTCGTGAAACTCGACGGTGACGATTTCTGTGGGCGTGACGCCCTGTTGAAGCAGAAGGAAGAGGGCATCCCTCGATCACTGCGGGGTTGTGAAATGGTAGACCGCGGGGTACCCAGGGAACACTACAAAGTATTTAGTGTGGAAGGAGAAGAGATCGGAATGGTTACCAGCGGCTCCAAGTCCATCATGCTGGACAAGTTTTGTGGACTGGTACTCATCAAGAGAGGTGGGGGATTGAAGATCGGTGATGAAATCGAGATAGAGATCGGCAAGAAGCGCAGGAAGGCACGACTCGTGAAAACCCCTTTTTACAAAAATACCGGAAAGAAATAAGCCTGAGGTTAAATCAACCTGAAGTTAAATCAGGTTTTTTCAAAAATAGAGGAATGCCGCATCGAGAGAATCGATGGGGCATTCCTTTTTTTATCTTTTGAATTCAAGAAAAACGAATTACCGATCAAGGAGAAAATCCTGTTGTCATTGATCGTCTAAGTCATTACAATGTGAACTGTTCGTAAGGAGGATCTATCAGATGAGTAATTTGTCAACCGAATTTATGGGGCTAAAACTAAAGAACCCCATTGTGGTATCCAGTTCTCGGCTTACCTACAACCTTGAGAACATAAAGAAATGTGAGCTTGCCGGTGCCGGTGCCGTAGTACTGAAATCAATTTTTGAAGAACAGATAAGCATGGAATCCCAAAGGATGATTGGTGATCTGAATTTTGACGCCCACACCGACGCGTACGACTATTTTCAGGAAACAAGCCGGGACCACTATATGGATGAGTACCTTGAGCTGGTGGAGAAGGCCAAAGAGAGTCTTTCCATACCGGTCATTGCTAGTATCAACTGTGTCTCCGACGGAAGCTGGATTGACTACGCCGAACGGCTTGTGAAGATGGGGGCGGACGCCCTGGAGTTGAACGTGTTTATCATTCCTTCGGATGTGAATACGCCGGGGGAGGTCATTGAGAAAGCCTATCTTGATATACTCAGGAAGGTCAAAAAAAAGGTTAATATTCCGGTAGCCCTGAAGCTGGGAAGTCAGTTCTCCGGGATGGCACACATGATGAAACGTTTCAGTGATGAAGGGGCCGACGGACTTGTCCTGTTTAACAGGTTTTATCGACCTGATTTCAATATTGATACGTTCAAGCTGATTCCCGCTCAGGTGTACAGTGTACCTGAGGAGATGGTCCTTACGCTCCAGTGGATTTCACTGTTGTATGGGAAGGTAAAGGCCGATCTTGTCGCTACTACGGGAATCCATTCCGGCGGGGATGTGATCAAACAGGTGTTGGCAGGAGCCCAGGTTGTGGAAATCTGTTCAGACCTCATGCAGAATGGACTTGAAAAGATCGATACCTACCTTCATGACCTGGACGCTTATATGAATAAGCACGATTTCGCGAAACTCGGAGATTTTCGTGGAAAAATGAGTCAGAGCGATCATGAACATCCGGAAGTCTACGAACGATCGCAATATATCAAAAGCATCGTCGGTATCGAATAAGAATCAGCCAGGGAGCGACCATGAAGTGCCGGTCGGGGCTTGATCATCCCGTGGAGGAAAATCACCGCCCCGACTCGCGCAACTCCCGCAGGGGCGGTGATTTTAAGACCTGAACAAACCGACCTAGACGAAACGCTGGCGTATCTCCGCACTGACATAGTCCAGAATTGACACGGTGAGGGCGATGAACCACACCGCGATTCCCGCGGAGCGGTATTCGAGCAATCGGATATACTGTACCAGGAGAAAGCCTATTCCTCCTCCGCCGACCATACCGATAACCGTGGACATACGTACGTTGATGTCCCAGCGATAGATGGTAAAAGAGACAAAGGGCGGAATCATCTGGGGTACCACCGCGTACATGATTGTCTGAAGTCTTGTCGCGCCGGTTGCCTGGATTGCTTCGATCGGCCCCGGGTTGATGCTTTCGATCGCTTCAGAATAGAGTTTTCCCAAAGCGGCAATGGAGTGGATCGTAAGCGCGACGATACCCGCGAAGGGTCCAAGGCCGACCCACACTACCGCTATCAATGCCCATATAAGGGGTTCAATGGCCCCCACAATATTGAGAATCGTTCGGGTGAAATAATAGATGGTCATGGTGATCCAGGAGCTGGACATGAGGTTTCTCGCGGCGAGAAAACTGACGGGAACTGAGAAGATAATTCCGAATACCGTGGCCATCATTCCCATAAATATGGTCTCGATGATCAGTTCGATCGTGAGTATCAACGGCTGGCTGGGTATCGGTGGTCCGACATCGCTTACCTGTCTCGCCATTACCTTGTGGATCTGGGGGCCCTTCGCGCTTGGAGGGACCAGCCGGTAGGGCATATTCATCTTCATTCTCAGGGACCCCTTCTCATCAGTCACAGTGGAGACGTATTTGCCCTGGAAGCGGGGTTGAAATTCATTCCCGATGGCGTCGCTCCACCAGATCTTTGTTTCTGTGTTCGGTTCGAAATTCTCCCCGTACACCGTGATTTCCGTACCCGGGATAATCTCGTTGTTCTCATCGAGTTTCGAGAGTTCCCCCGCACGAGGTTCAACCCAGACATAGGGTTCCCCTTCTTCTTTTTCAGGTACGGGAGGTGCTTCTCCTTCGGAG
Organism: uncultured Sediminispirochaeta sp.; assembly: GCA_964545955.1. Lineage (GTDB taxonomy): Bacteria > Spirochaetota > Spirochaetia > DSM-16054 > Sediminispirochaetaceae > DSBN01. The sequence continues at coordinate 2,457 of CAZJIN010000088.1, read as the reverse complement.
TCAACCAGTATTTTCGCACCGGCTTCGACTGTATCGACCTTGTGGGTCACCGCCGCGTCCCATGGCCAGAGAATCTTCGACAGGGGAACCCATGCCTCATTGGCGTCACTGGTCAGTTTTACAATATCTATTTCACTTATTTGCCATCCGATTGAGAAGAATACCAGAAGGACCAGGGCGAAAATCGCGTTTCCGTACTGTCTTTTTTCCCGTGTCTGGGCGGCCGCATCGATGATTATCCACACCCAGAGAAGGGCTACCGCGAAAATACCGATTCCCGCAAAGAAGGGAGCCCTTTCGAGGGCTTTAAACAGGCTTGGCCAGAATCCATCGGCAAGCCTGCCGAGCAATTTGATACGCCATACAAACAGTCCGAAAATACTAATGAAGGCCCCGAAGAGAAGCATTCCCCTCTGGACTTTTCGTGCTATGATCTGACCGAGACCGGGGAGGATAAGGGAGAGAATAGCTGCAACCGGAGCGCTGATCGGCGAGATGGTGTTTTTTTCCACGTATTTCTGGTTCATTCCTTTTCCTCCCCCTTAAGAGTGCTCGCGTTTACCCTCTCCGCCTCTTCACCGTATATTTCCTTGAACTGTTCATCGGTCATTTTGCGAATATCCTCCCTGTTTCCCCGGTAGACGATCTCACCGTCTTTAAGTCCAATGACCTTGGTGGAATAACGTTGTACCAGGTCGAGGTAGTGTAGACTGCAGAGCACGGAAATCTTGCTTTCCCTGTTGAGTTCTTCGAGGTATCCGAGAATTGTATGGGCGAGAACGGGATCGAGTCTGGCCACCGGCTCGTCGGCCAGGACCATGCTGGGATTTTGCATCAAGGCCCTTGCGATTCCGACCCGTTGGCGTTGTCCTCCGGAGAGTTCATCCGCCCGTTTATTTGCCTGATCTGTGATTCCGACTCTTTTAAGGGCATCCATGGCTTCCTTCCGTGCAGATGAGGGAAAACGATGAAGCAGGCTGGACCAGGGGTTGATGTAGCCCAGCTTTCCCGAGAGCACGTTTGTCAGAACGCTGGAACGGTCAACAAGGTTGAAATGCTGAAAGATCATTCCTATCTTGCGACGAATCAACCGGAGTTTTTTTGGATCGGTGTTTGTGATTTCCTGACCGTCCAGGAAGATTCGTCCCTCCGTGGGTTCAATCAGGCGGTTGATACACCGCAAAAGTGTGGATTTACCGGAACCGCTCAGCCCGATTATAACGAGAAATTCTTCATCCTCGACGTTAAAGCTGACATCGTGAAGGGCTCGGGTTCCATCCGGATAGATTTTGGTGAGGTTTTTTATTTCGAGCATAGTATCCTCGCTGTTCAGAATGGAAAAAAGGGGAGGAAGATCGGAATCTCCCTCCCTGAATCATAGTCGATGGCCATGTATGGATCGTTGACTTCGCTTCGCGATTAAACGACCCACCAGGTGTTGTAAAAATCGCGGATACCGGGTTTTATTCGATCAGTTCCTGGACTTTCATACCCGCCGCCTGGAGAACCTGGCGAAAGGGATCATAAAACTCGTCACCGTGAATTGAGAGTTCATCCCACTGGTAAGCGACCTTGAGGGCTTCTTTTCCTTCCTCGGTTTTGCTTATCTTCATCAGGGCGTCGACAATTTCAGATCTCATCTCATCTGATATGGAGGGATGAAACTGAACTCCGTCATTGGGGATGTCGGTGGTAACCTTGAAAACGATAACTTCATCCATGACATCGGGAAAGTCTCCCTCAAGTCTGGTGCGGGCGTCTACATAAGTGGCTCCCGCATCGGCCTCACCGTTGTACACCGCGGAAACCACGGTATCATGACTACCCGCATCGAGTACATTCTTAAGATCCGTGGCGGGGTCGATACCCTCGGCTTTCATGGTAATCATAGGGATGATCCAGCTGCTGGTGGAAAGAGGATCGGCCCGGGCGAAGACCTTTCCTTCAAGGTCGGAAACCTTGTTTATTCCGCTGTCCTTGCGGGCGATAAACTGTCCGTTGTAGGTGGGACTGCCATAACGTACCGCGACGATGGCGGCATCGGCAACACCGCGGTCTGCGGCCATAATATAGGCAAAAGTTGCCAGAGACGCCATATGCGCCTTCGGTGGATCGCTGCTCATGGCTTCTACGACCCCGACATACTCGGTGGCTACGTTGGTATCAAAGAAATAACCCGTTTCTTCCTGAAGTAGATCGGCGACGTCTTGAGCTCCGGCGGAAACACGTTCCATTTCACCGGAAGGTACGAAGGACCACACAATCGGATTGTCTTCAGAACCCAGTTCAGGTGCTTTCTCCTTGCATCCCATAAAAGTCATGGAAATGACAAGAGAGATCACCAGAAGAAGGAGAATTGCTCTTTTTCTATTCATTTTTTCCTCCTAATAAAAGTTTGCCCGCAGGCTTCTCCTGCAATTATACATTGCCCCTGGTGAGTACACAACAGAAAAGAGC
>CAZJIN010000087.1:0-8631 GCA_964545955.1 uncultured Sediminispirochaeta sp. | reverse complement strand
TATATGGATGGAAAACTGGTGTTTTCAAAGGATGATGAAATTGTAGTACAGCCTTCGAAACGCAACCTGGGACTGATCTTTCAATCCTACGCCCTGTGGCCCCACATGACGGTCTTCCAGAATCTTGCCTTTCCCCTGCAGATGAAAAAGCTGGCAAAGGATGAAATTGTTAAGCAGGTCACCCAGCAACTTGAAGATGTGCGCCTGAAGGGCTACGCGGAACGCTATCCGGCGGAACTATCCGGAGGGCAGCAGCAGCGGGTGGCGATTGCCAGGATGCTGATCAACAGGCCCGATATCTTCCTGATGGATGAACCCCTTTCAAATCTCGACGCGCGTCTGCGAATAGAGATGAGGGCGGAGCTCAAACAGCTTCACCAGAGACTCGGTGCGACGACCGTGTATGTGACCCACGACCAAGTCGAGGCAATGACGATATCGAGCCGGATCTGTGTGATGAATGAGGGCTTGATACAGCAAATCGGAACTCCGGAGGATGTGTACCGACGACCGGCGAACCTGTTTGTAGCACGATTTATCAGTAATCCCCAGATGAACTTTTTTAAGGGAAAGGTGAAGAGAAGTGAGGGGAACCTGGTAGTTGAAGCGGGTGGGTTTCGCCTTCCCGTGGAAGAGAAAATGGTAGCGGGGAAGGAAGACCTGACAATGGCGGTACGGCCGGAGGACTTCCGGGTTTCCGATACGGGAGTTCCCTATCACGTGGACGCGCAGTTGCCCGCGGGATCTTCAAAGATTGTAATGGTGTCGAGGGAAGGCAATGAATCAATCGCCCTTCTCTTTGACGGAACTTTCAAAGTGAAAACAGGAGAGAATATAAAACTTGAGGTGGTGGAAGAGGCATTTAACCTCTTTGACAATGAGACGGAAAAGATCCTGTTTTAATGTGCCTGAGGTTCTTTCAAAATTTCATTTTTGAAAGCGTCTGATCTGTAAAAACCCGGCCGTAGGTCGGATAGAAAAATAAATTGGGGGTAGATATGCGAAAAATTATTGTTCTTTTAATGGTAATCGGTATGGCCGCCGGGATGGTAAGCTGCGTGAGCGGTCCCCCGGCGATGGACAGTTTTGCGGATGACCAGGGAGTGGTTGAACCGGTTGTAATGTTCGGTGAAGTCGCTGATGGAAAACACGATAGTGCCACTTATCAGTTCGGCATGCCGAAACCGATTGGTGTGGATGCGAAGGGGAACATAGTTGTAGGTTCGGAAGATTTCGACCTGTCCGTATTCACAAGTGAAGGCGAGTTTATCAGTCTGATAGGCTCCAGGGGAGAAGGAAAAGGTCAGTGGATGTACCCGAAGGGTATCGCTTTGGACAAAGACGGCAATATCTACGTCAGCGACAACGCCCTCTTTAAGGTGATGATTTTTGACTCAGGGTACAACCTGGTTGGCGAATTCGGCGATAATAGCGGTGGTCCCGGGAGTCTTGAAGACATCGGTGATATCGCGGTGGATGAGAGCGGCAAAATCTATGTGAGCGACGACGGAGTAGGAATCCTTGTGTTCGGACCGGATTAGAAGTATATTGAAACCATTCTGGATCCCGATGAGACAGGTGAGAACGGGTATATCGGGGTGAACTCAAAGCTGAACAAGCTCTATGTATCGGAAGACGGAAACGGTCAGGTCGATGTCTACGACACGGAAACGGGGGAATTCCTCTACGATTTCGGTGGCCTGGGAAAGGCTCCCGAGAATTTTACCGAAGATATCGAAGGACTGGCGATCGGTCCGTGGGACCTCGTCTTTGCGGTGGATGAAGGTCGTGTTTCAATCAAGATTTACCAGGAAGACGGAACCTTTGTAACCCAGTTTGGAAAGGCCGGAATTTTCGAAGGTGAGATGGCAAGCTCCGAGGGCCTTGCCTATGATGCAAAGAACAGGCGGATCGTCCTGGCGGATGAAAAAAATCACCGGGTTCAGTCTTTTGCACTGAAGGATCTCGGTTTCTAACCAGTACGCTGATATCGGCCCTGCCGGGTTTCGGCACGGCGGGGCCGTTTATTTCTGAAAACACAATTTAATTGATCAACACTCGGTAGGAAATGCTATGGGAAGAATAGGGATAAATACGGCCTGCGTACAACGCAAAAGCAATCGGAGCATCATGGAGATTCTTGACTTCGCCCTGAAGAACGGATTTTCGGCGATAGAGTTCAAGGATGAGTATCCTTTTTTTGAAGAGATGAGCGATGCAGAAAAGACGAATGCCCGGGAAATCATTAAAAAGCATGATCTTTTCTGCTCCGTTCACCTTCCCTTTGCGGATATGAATATTTCCGCCTTGAACCCGGTGCTCAGGGAAGCCGCGGTAAGGGTTCTTGTCGATTCGCTGAAGAATTCGGCCGAGATAGGTGCAACGGCGGTGACCGTACATGGTGGGAACATCAATGCCCTGAACTACGGCGAGGAATGGTTCGAGGTCTCGGAAAAAAGGACGAATAAATCCCTCCTGGAACTCCATGAGGTCGCGGCAAAACTGGGAATTCGCCCGGCCGTGGAGAACCTTCACGAGTTCTCAGCGCGCCTGAAGAGGGTTCACTCGAGGCCGGAAGATCTCCTTCGATGCCGGAATCTCCTCGGGGAGTCCACGGGTTTCACCTTTGATATCGGTCATGCCTTCTCCACGCCTGTGAATCCGGTGGACTTTGTGAAGCAACTGAAACCTGAAAATATTCTTATAAGTCATATCCATGACAACGACGGTCTTGAGGATCAGCATCTCGCGGTGGGGGACGGGAAAATAGATTTTCCCGCCTTCTTTCAAGCCTATACGGAGGAGGGCTGGGATTTTACCCTCATGATCGAGACACGAAACGTGGATCAGGCTCTCCTCAGCAGGGAGCGGATCGAGAATCTGCTCATGGCGGAAGAACAAAAGCTTCCCGAGGGAGGGGGCTGAGAGATGGAAATTTTTCAGAGAAACGACATCCGGGGGATCTTCGGCACGGATCTCAGGCCTGAAGATGCCTATCGTATTGGGCTTTGCCTTCCGGGGCTTATGAATGCACGGAACATACTTGTCTGCCGTGACATGCGCCTCTCATCGGAGGAACTTTTCAACGCCCTGACGGCGGGAATTACGGATGCAGGCTGCGGGGTAACGGATATCGGCGAACAGGAAACCCCGGCCTTTTATTTTGCCGTGGGAAAGTATGAAGGGGAAGGCGGGGTGATGATTACGGCATCTCACAATCCGGGGAATTACAACGGTTTCAAGATCGTTGGACCGAAGGCTCATCCCATTGACAGTGAGAACGGCTTCAAGGAATTGAAGGCCCGCAGCCGGCGGGCGGATCTTCCCCTGGGGACTCCCGGGTTCGGTGGAGATGTAGCGGTTCGGCATATCGGGAAGGATTACCTGGACTTCTTGCGGAGATTCATGCACGGCCTGGGGCGAAAGAAAATTGTGATCGACTGCTCCCACGGGATGGCGGGAAAGGTAGCCGGAGAAGTCTTTCGGAATACGGACATAGAGACGGTTCTTTTGCATGCCCGACCTGACGGAACATTTCCCGTGCATGGTCCGAATCCCATGAAGAACGAGAATTTGGTACTTCTGCGAGAGACGGTGAGACAGGAAAAGGCGGACCTGGGGATCTGCTTTGACGGGGACGGAGACAGGGTCGTTTTTGTGGATGCCGAGGGCAACTCGGTATCCCCCGATATTATCACCGCCCTTCTCGCAGGTTGCCTGTTGCAGCATCGGGAGCAGGCAGGTGAGGTGGTGCTGTACGACCTGAGGTCTCCCATGAAAGTCCCCGAGTTTATTGAAAAAATGGGAGGCCGGGCTGTCATGTCACCCATCGGCCATTCCAGAATAAAAAGGATGATGCGCCGGAAAAACGCAATGTTCGGGGGAGAGCTGACCGGCCATTACTACTTCAGGGAAAACAACTACTGCGATTCCGGCTGGATCAGTATCTTTTACCTCCTCGCCTTGATGGAAGCGGAGGGAAAAGACCTCGTAAGACTTACCGACGACGTGGGAGGATACTATTTTTCAGGAGAGATCAATTACACGGTAAAGGATAAAAAAGCAGTGCTTGCCTCTCTCGCAGAGAGGTTTCACGACGGTACCCAGAGCAGACTCGACGGCCTGAGGGTTGAGTTTCCAAACTGGTGGTTCATCGTACGGGAATCCACCACCGAGCCCTATCTTCGACTGGTGGTGGAGGCCAAAAAACCGGAGGTAATGGAAAACCGAAGGAGAGAGATCGAGGACCTGATCATGACAGTCGGACGCAAGGTGAACTCAGGGAGGACCATGTGATATTTAAAACCAACGATATCAGGGGGATCTATCCCGGAGAACTCAAGGATGAGACGGTGTACCGAGTGGGCTTCTTTTTAAAGAAACTGCTTGATGCCAAAACCATAGTGGTGGGCAGGGATGGTCGGGAGTCCTCACCTTCAATATACACAGCCCTCAGTCGCGGTATCATGGATTCCGGAGCAGATGTGATAGATATCGGTCTCTGCGATACTCCCGCCGTCTATTTTGCCGGCCTGCGGTACGGCTATGATGCGGCGGTGATGATCACCGCCTCCCACAACCCTCCGGCCTACAACGGACTGAAAATCTCCGGTCGACAGGCTGTTCCAATAGGTCGAAAGAGCGGCCTGGAGGAGCTTGAATCTCTGATTGAAAAGGAACCGGAGAAGGTCGTTCCACGGGGGGTGGAGCACGCATTTGATATTACAAAGGACTATGTCGAATACCTCCGTACCTGGGACGATGGGATTCACGGTCTCAAGTGCGTGTTGGACTGCGGGAATGGGGCAGCCGGAACTTTTGTGAACCCGATATTCAAGGATGTTGATCTTGATTTCGAAGTGCTGTTTCAGGATCCCGATGGAAAATTTCCAAACCACGGTCCAAATCCCCTGGAGGAGGAAAATCGGGAGACCCTTCGCAGAGCTGTCCTGGAAAAAGGCGCGGATGTCGGTGTCTGTTTTGACGGTGACGGCGACCGGGCAATCTTTCTGGATGAACGGGGGGATTTCATGTCCCCCGATATCATAACCGCCCTCATCGGTCGTTATTTTTTGAACAATAATAGACCGGAGGAACTCAAGGTTCTCTACGATATCAGGTCGTCCCGGAGCGTGAAAGAATACATCGAGGGGTTCGGGGGATCCGCCGAAGCCTGTCCTACCGGTCACGCCAGGATTAAAAAACTGATGAAGGACAAGAACTTTCTCTGGGCGGGAGAGCTCGCGGGGCACTACTATTACCGTGACAACGGTTTCTGTGATTCCGCCTTCATCACCGTGATGGCGGTCTTTTCGGTGCTTTCCAGGGAAAAAAAACCTCTCTCGTCCTTTCGGAGGGAAATAAACCCCTACTTCTTTTCCGGGGAGATCAACTTCACCGTGAAGAATATTGCCGGAACAATCGAAGAGTTGGTGAAGGAGTTTTCGAATGAAAAAAAAGACTTCACCGACGGATTGCGGGTGGATTTTCCCGATTGGTGGTTCATCGTACGGGAGTCCAACGCAGAACCGGTTCTACGCCTGGTGATTGAAGCGGAGCGTGAGGAGCTGATGAGGGAGAAGGTGGATTATCTGAGCACCCTCATTGATGGATAATCGGGATAGTTTTCCTTGAAAAAATATGTAAGCATTATTACACCTTTTTTGAATAATGAAAATAAGCATTGACATTGATGGTGAATATGATATTATTATATATCAAGCAAGAAATTAGGGGTGTTGTAAAATGGAAGATTTTATCAAGGCCTTCAACAGATTGACGGAAGACTATGATTCTTTTTCAAAACAGCAGAAAAAGATCGCCGACTATATTGTTGCCCACTATGATGAGTTTATTTTTTCATCGATCTCCGATCTTTCAAAGGCGATCGGAAGCAGCGAGGCTACTGTCGTCCGGTTTGCCCAGCGCCTTGGATATCGTGGTTTCACCGAGTTCAAGAACGACCTTGTCAGTTATTACTCGAAGTACCTCACCCCGGCGGAACGTATCAAGAGATCTCTCCACGATGGCGAAGGAAATGATTTTTCTTATAAAAATATCACCGAAAAGGAGATCGGCTATATTCAGGAATCAATCTTCAGTGTTGATGAGAAGGTGTTCCAGGAGATAGTCGAGAAGATAAAGAACGCCGGTACCCTTTTTATATACGGGGATGGGCCTAACAGGGCCCTGGCTGATCATATGCAGTTCCGGCTGAACCGCTTCAAGGTGAAGGCCCGTATCATCTGCTCTTCGGGCAGGCGTTTGTTCGAGGATCTTCTGATAGTTGAAAAGACCGACTTTGTCCTTGTTTTTTCCTTCTACAAGCCCTCTATTGACTTTCGCAGGCTCATGGATGTACTTCAGGAGAAGGGGATCGATACGGGGCTCATCACGGATAATATTCTGCCCCCGATGATCCATTACACACCGCTGGTGTTGTACGCGAGGCGGGGACAACTGGGTTTTTTCAACTCCTCCCTTATCCCCCTGGCCATATCGAATGCCCTCATCCTTGGGGTAGCGAACAAGCTCGGCGACCAGGCGGTGGAAGGCCTCCGTGAACTCGAAGAAATGCGGGAAAATCACTATTACAACGAGATCCTGGAGATGAAGCACAAGCAACTCAAGGGCTATTGAGCGCCCGGTCTCGCCGGATCTCTCCGGAGCGGGACACCCTGGGGAATTTGGAATTGCGCGGAGCTTAAGTGGCTCCTGGTGCACGCGCGCGGCGGCTCCTGGTGCAGGAAAAAAAACTTGACAATATGGGTGTGTGGTTTATAGTGAATTCAGGACGTTGGGTGATTCAGTTTTTGTAAACGTTTGCAAAGCGTCCTGAAACAAGTTTTACTTTCTTCAAAGGAGGAAGAAATGAAGAAAATTCTGTTTATTTTTCTACTGGTAGCGGTAGTGCTGTCGCCCTGTTTTTCCGGGGGTGCTCAGGAGAAGAGAGTTCTCCACATCTATACGGCCTTCGACACGGAAGAGGCGAAGCTCTATATTGAGGCTTTTGAGAAAGAAACCGGTATCGACGTGGAATGGGTACGGATGTCCTCCGGTGAAGTTCTCGCCAGGGTTGAAGCCGAGGCGGGGAATCCCCAGGCCAGCGTATGGCACGCGGGATCGAATACCTCCCACATCAATGCCGCAAGCAAGGGACTGCTTGCCCCGTATGAACCCAATATTGACTTTGAACTGCCTCCGGTTTTTCACGCGAAAGACTGGGCCTGGACCGGATTTTACTCCGGGGCGATCGGATTCGTCACAAATACCGATTTTCTGAAGGAAAAAGGGGTGGAAGCCCCCACTTCCTGGAAGGACCTGTTGGATCCGGCCTTCGCGAACAATGTTTCCATGGCCTATCCGTATACCTCGGGGACCGCCTATACCACCTACGCCACTCTCATCCAGATGATCGGCCTTGAGGAGACCCTGGACTGGTGGGAGAAGTTCGATAAACAAAGTGTTCATCAATACACCAAGTCGGGAACCGGGTGTATCCCCCAGGCAGGACTCGGAGAAGTTGCCGTGGGAATCGCCTTTTCCCACGATATTCTTGCAAAGGGTGTGAACCAGGGCTATCCCGTCAAAATGACCTTCCCCAAAGAGGGAACCGGCTATGAGGTTGGTGGATTGTCAATGATCAAAGGTGCTCCGGAACCGGAGCTGGCAAAGGAATTCATCGACTGGTGCTACACCGTGGAAGCACAGAACCTCTTTCAGGATTATAACCGTCTGCCGGTGAATCCCGGTGCGACAGTGGGAGAAGGTTCGGTGACCCTCGATGAAGTTGAGTTGATCGACTACGACCACATCTGGGCCGGTGAGAACAAGGACAAAATGATCGAGGCCTGGAGAGACCGAATCGGAAAATAGATTCAGTATAACCATTCAGAGCAAGTCCGCATCGCGCCGTACCCGCGCGCGGTGCGGACTTCTATTCGTACCCGACATGAGAGGATGTAATGGCTAATGTGAAACTGCAACGACAGGAGATTCTGGATAATCTACGTCTTATCTGGAAGGAGCCCCTGCTTTTCATGACTATCATAGGCGTTTTTTATTTCCTGCTGGTTTTTGTGGTATACCCCCTGTTTCAAGTGATCAGCACCAGCCTGATGGTGGACGGTTCATTCAGTATTGGTAATTATCTGACCGTTTTTTCAGCTGAATATTATCGCAGACCCTTTATAAACAGCATGGTACTCGGGTTGCTTACGGCCACTATCGGTACCTTTATAGGCTTTGTTTTCGCCTATGCGATTACACGAACCCCCCTGCCGGGGAAACAATTCTTCCGGCTTACCGCGACTTTTCCTATCATTTCACCGCCCTTCGTGGTTGCCCTCTCGGCGATTCTGTTGTTCGGAAGGGCGGGCACCATGACTCCCCTGTTAAATTCGGTTTTTGGTGAGTATTCCATCTATGGTCTCGGAGGGCTAGTCCTGGTAGAAACCATCGCCTACGCGCCTACCGCCTTTCTCGTATTGGTGGGTATCCTTCAGGCGATAGATCCGGCTTTGGAAGAGGCGTCCATGGACCTCGGCGCCACCAGGGGCAAGGTTTTTCGAACGGTGACACTGCCCCTGGCCACTCCGGGGATCGCCGGCGCGTGGCTTCTTGTTTTTATTC
>CAZJIN010000086.1:0-8687 GCA_964545955.1 uncultured Sediminispirochaeta sp. | reverse complement strand
CATTAGCCCCGCCTTCTCATCCCGACGGGTAATTCAGATTGCCGCCAGGTCGGCAGGAACTCTCAATGCCCGGTTGGTCGCACTGCATGTGGAAACACGAAGAGCGATATTTTCCCACAGTGAAACAGAACAACAGCTACGATCCAATTTAAATTTAGCCGAGCAACTGGGGGCAGAGGTAGTAGTAATACATGGGAAAAATGTCGCGGCGGCTATTTCCGAATATGCGTCTATGCGAAATATACACCGCATTGCTATCGGCCGTGAGCAGAAAAAACAATCCCCTTTACGGTTTCTAAAACCGGATATAGTACAGAAAGTTTTGCAGCTCATCCCCCAGGCTGAGGTCCAGATTATCCCCGGTTTTTCGGGCAATCAGTACAAAGAAAGGCCCAAACCGGGCAAACCGGAGGAATACAGACGGCTTGAAAATATCGAATCCTTTAAAAACACTTCATTCACCTACATAAAACAGGCACTGCTCATGGCTGGAGCAACATTGATAGCTATACTATTCGACATTCTCGGTCTCAGTGAGGCGAATATAATCATGGTCTTTCTACTGGGGGTTGTCCTGATCTCTTTATCAGGAGGAAGATGGATAGGTGTTTCTGCGGCAGTTATTTCGGTGATGCTGTTTAATTTCCTTTTCACCGAACCGCGGTACACTTTCGTAGTCAACGACCCCCAATATCTGGTTATATTTCCGGTACTCTTTATCGTGGCCCTTATCACCAGTGAGTTGGTGAATCGAGAAAAACGCGAAGCCCAGGCGGCGGATATTCGTGAACAGCGAACCGAAGTACTGTATCGTATCAGCCGCAGTCTTTTGCAGGCCACCGGAACCAGGGCTGTAGTTATGGCTGCCCTTGAACACCTCTCGGGGATTTTTAATGTGGGAATGGTAGTCTACATGCCGGAAAAAGGATCACAAGAGCTTGTAAGCTACCATCTTGGTCCCGACAGTCGCCAGGTAGAACAATTTGAAGCTGATGAGGAGAGGCGGGCAGCAGAATGGAGTTTCACCCACGCCCGTGCCGCCGGACATGGGACTGACAACCATTCGCCGTCAAAGGGATTCTACTATCCGATCCGAACGCACAACCAGGTGATAGGAGTGCTGGGAGTAGACGCTTCACATATTCTTCCGGATGAAAGCAGAAATTCCATGATCGAAGCCGTAGCAGCTCAGATAGCACTGGCCATAGATCGTGAAAACCTGGCGGAAGCCCAGGAGCAATCACGAATAGAAATCGAGCGTGAACGACTTCGCAGCAATTTACTAAGGGCGATATCCCATGATCTACGTTCTCCATTGGCTTCCATCAGCGGATCGAGCAGCACGTTGCTCTCCGACTGGAAACAGATGAATGATGAAAGCAGATCGGATCTACTCACAAATATTCAACAGGACGCGGATTGGCTTACACAGCTTGTAGAAAATCTTCTAAGTCTTGCCAAAGTTGAAGGTTCAAGTTTTTTACTCAATACCGAAAGCGAGTTGGTTGACGATATAATTGCCGGGGTCCTGAGCAAGGTGCATTCTCGTGCGGCTGATCATATTATAAAAACCGATCTCCCCCATGATCCTCTGTTTGTTCCGGTGGATGTGGGCCTTGTACAGCAGGTACTGGTAAATCTAATCGATAACGCCCTCAGGTATACTCCAAAAGGCAGCACGATTGTTATTCAAGTGATAGCAAGGGAGGGCCAAAAAATCGAATTTCGAGTAATAGACAACGGCCCCGGAATCCCTTCTGAACATCGGGAAAAGATTTTTAACCGCTTTTTTACCCTCAAGAGCAATCATGACCAGCGTCGCGGACTGGGCCTCGGTCTCTCCATATGCAAATCCATAGTTGAGATCCATGGCGGAAACATTGTACTCACACGTTCACAAACCGGTGGGGCTGAGTTTATGTTTACTTTACCGGCCCAGTCTCTCTCGACGAGGAATTATGCAATCTAAACCGCTCATTCTAATAGTTGAAGACGATCCGCCGATACGTAATTTTTTGCGAACCTCCCTGAAGAACCATGAATATCGCCTGTTAGTAGTAGAGAAAGGCTGTGAAGCGGTGTCGATGACCGCCTCACACATGCCGGATCTCATAATCCTCGACCTGGGACTCCCTGATATGGACGGAATCGAAGTGATAAAACAAGTCAGGGAGTGGAGCCGTATCCCCATAGTGGTAGTCTCCGCCCGCGAGCAGGAGCGAATAAAAATTGAGGCTCTGGATTGCGGCGCGGATGATTACCTTACCAAACCCTTTAGTATCGGAGAGCTGTTGGCGCGTATTCGAGTGGCACTTCGTCACTCGATGCTGGGCGGGACTGTTTCTCTTACAGGCAGCTCTGAATTTAAAACAGGAGACCTGTCGATAAACTTTGAACACAGGAGGGTAAAAATTTCCGAAAAAACAGTTCACCTAACGCCAACTGAGTTTAGAATCGTTGCTTTGTTGGTGAAACATGCCGGCAAGGTGTTAACGCATAGGTACATTCTCAAGGAGATATGGGGCCCTTCGAGCGTAGAAGAATCGCAATACCTGCGTGTGTTCATGGCCAACCTGAGACGAAAGATTGAACCCGATCCAGCCCAGCCTCGATATATTATCACGGAAATCGGGGTGGGCTATCGCTTATTGGATGAGTAAAATGTACAGCCGTCAGAAAAACTCCTGGGGGAACGGTCTTTCCCTCTTTCTCTCCCCGACCAGGTGAAGTTCCCGCGCCGGAATCACCTTCCCGGGACACTTTGAACAGGGCATGAAGTATCTCTTCATAGAGTCCGTAGATATTCCAGAAAAGATTCCTCCCCTCTCATGTCAATCCGAAGGCCTTCAGTGTTCCGTGCATCTGATCGTCCGTCAAGCCCACCGGTGTCTTACCGGCGCCATAGACCTTCCAGAAGATGTCCGCCGCTTTTACCGTCACCTCCAGCAGATCCAATGCCTGTGCGGGGTTCTCCCCCACCGCCAGCGTACCATGCTTGTCCCAGAAGAGGACCCGGTGTTTTTTGAGCTTCTCCGCGCTGGCAAGTCCCAGCTCTATCGAACCGGGTACAAAGTAATCCAGTACGGCAATTCCGTCATGGAGAAAGATTTTCGTCTCATGCTGCATCCGAAATAGCATATCGTTCAGTTTTTCCTCCCCCTGCAGATCCGGGAGATGGGTCAGGGCGATACAGGATACGGGGTGGGTATGCACAATCGAAGTGAGTTCGGGTCTTTCCCGCACAAATACCTGCTGGATCGCCAGGTGGGAAGGCAGCTCGCTGGTAGGTCGATCGTTTCCCCAGAGACACTCGTAGTGCTCCGCGTCTTCGGTGATCCTGACTATACCAAGATTCGGCTCCAGCGCCCCGGCGGTATCCCTCATTCGGCACCCCGTACCGGTGATCACGAAGCAATGCCCCTTCAGCTCATTGAAAGCCATGGGTAGAGGCCTCGGCTCCGAAGGTACCAGATCGTCGATCTCCTCCGGTACTTCCTTCAGCCTTAAGGAAATATTCCCTCCGTTCGCCTCAGACCAGCCGCGGTCCGCCAGCCAATAGGCGATTTGCCGGATTTCTTCAAGCTCAGGCAGTAGTTTTTTTGCCTGTTCTTCCTCTAAGATCACTTGCTACTCCTTTTTTTCTATCATTTTCAATATACTTCTCTATCCCTATCACATCAACACCGGCACGACAATTCTAATTTGACAGTATCAGGATTGCGACGGACTCCTCGCTGATTGAAGAGGTTGATTCCTATGAGAGGAAGATCCTCCGCCACCGTGAGGGATGAAGCAGGTTTTACACCAAAAGCTTTCGAAAGAGCTTAATTTTTTAAAAGCCTTTCAGACTTATCCCCGTTTTTGTTGAAAAGTGAAAGTGAATCACCTACACTTTGTGTTTGAAGGATAGAACTGCGTCATAGCCTGCACAGGCCGACGAGGAAGTGAAAATCGGAGGATTTCAGGGATGAAGGAACAAGACCAGGTAATTCAAAGAGATATGTCTATGAAAACCAAAATGCTGCTGTGGATAGGGTTTTCCATTACGCTCCCCCTAGCGGTACTGAGTTTTGTGGTGATCCCGAAGGTTACGGAGCAGCAGCAAACCCTCGCGTACAACGAGGTGAGGGAAATGGCCCTCAGGTGCGCGTCGGACATGAACACCCCCTTGGCCGAGTTTAGAAAGCTCTCCCATACCCTGACCTATATGATGGAGGAGTACGATTACGGAGAACCGAACAGGGATGAGATAAACCGGACCCTGAATACGCTTATTGAACACAATCCGGGGGTCCTCGGTGTCTATGTCGGCTTCGAACCAAATGCCTTTGACGGAAGAGACGAAGATTTTATACACACGGAGGGGAGTAACGATACGGGACGATTCGTCCCCTACTGGAACAGGTTTTCGGGGACCGTTTCCGTGGAACCCCTGGCGGGGATGGATACGGACGACTGGTACCAGGTTCCGTATACCACGGGTGAGTTTACCGTGTTCGAACCCTTTCTCTACAATGGTGTTCTGATGATCAGTTTCGTAAATCCTGTTCGAATACACGGACAACAGAATCGGACTGTGGGTGTGGCGGGATGCGACATCTCCCTCGATTTCATCGACACAGCCACGGCTGCCGTACAGGTCTTCGATTCGGGCTACGGTATTGTCGTAAGTGAAAGCGGTGTGTATATGTCCCATCCGACCGAGAAGGAACTTATCGGGAACAAGACCCTCTCGGACACCGGCTTTGGTGGTGAGAAAAACAAGGAGATTATTCGGGCCGTTGCCGGTGGTGAAAGCGGAAGGTTTCAAATAGTCGATCCCGTCACAGGAAGGGAAGCCATGCTGTTTTCTACCCCTATTGAGGTCGGAAACTACTCCTTCATGCTAATTGCGCCCGTAGATGAAGTGCTTGCGGAAGTGCACCGGCTAAGGTCTCTCATGATACTGATGTCACTCGGCTTCATTATTGCGGGGCTTCTCCTGGCCTACCTGCTTGCGGGGGCCTTCATTCGCCCGATCAAACGAACCGCGTCGGCCCTGAAGGATATCAGTGAAGGCGAGGGGGATCTCACAAGACGGGTGGAAATACGTAAAAGAGATGAGGTCGGTGAACTCACCGGCTACTTCAATACCTTTGTCGAGAAGCTCGACGGTATAGTCACCGATATCAAAAAAAACACCGAGGATACCGAAGGAAAGAGCCTACAGCTGCGCGGCAAGATGGAGCAGACCGAATCCGAATCGAAGGAGATCGGTGCAATCACCCAGAGCGTTAAGGACGCCGTCTTGAGCCAGGCCTCCTCGGTGGAAGAGGTGTCGGCCACCCTCGAAGAGATTGTCCGGATCATAGAGCAGCAGGATGGGAAGATCATCTCCCAAAGCGCCAATATCACCGAGAGTTCTTCGGCTATTGAAGAGATGGTAGCCAATATCAAGTCCATTACGGAAAATCTAAACAACAACGCCACGGAATTCTCCAATCTTGAAGACTCCGTATCAAAGGGATCTGAGAACGTAGAAAGACTATTCACCCTCACCAATGAACTGTCCGAAAAGTCCAAGCTTGTCCTGGATGCGAACAGCATTATCGGCAATATCGCCGCACAGACGAACCTCCTTGCAATGAACGCCGCCATCGAAGCTGCCCACGCGGGTGAGGCGGGAAGGGGCTTCGCCGTAGTCGCCGACGAAATCCGCAAACTCGCGGAAACCTCCAACCACCAGTCGAGAAGCATATCCGAAAACGTCAGGGTTTTGGGCAAATCCATCGAGTCATTATCGGAGTTTTCGGGAAGCATGGGCACGGCTTTTAAGAAAATCGAGGGCTCGATGAAGAATGTAACCGAAATTGAACAGGAGATCCTCAACGCCCTGAATGAGCAGTCCGCCGGCAGTACTCAGGTCCTCGAAGCCCTGGGCAGTATCAGCCGAATAACCGAAGAGGTCCACGGAGGATCCAATGAAATGCTTACCGGCGGCAGGGAAACGCTGGAGCAGATAACCAGCCTGGTGAATATCACGGAGGATATGAAAAACAAGACCGTTGACATCATTGGAAAGATCGAATCCGTCACCGGTACGATCTCTGAAGCCGTCGAATCGGTAGGCGAAACCGCCGAAGGGGTTGCCGCGATCAACAGGCGACTGGAGGTCTTCAAAACGGAGCAGGAGTGATCCTCCGTCCGTAGGGGGATCACTATCCGTATCACATTAACTCTTCGATTCCCCGGATCAAGTCCCTGGAGTATTCCGTGAGGTTTGGTATATCCCCCTCTGGAATGCGAAACCCGATCGCCCCGGGATGTCCACCGCCGTTTTCAATAGAAAAAAAGTCGAGGATGGTCCGCACATCAAAGTTCTTAAAGGATTGGCTTCTACGAACCCTGAACTGAATGAGCCCCGAATCACCATGGTGGTCGGGGTAAGCCACGAGGCTCAACTTCCGGCTCGACTCGGCCAGGATATCAGCGGTGTACCTCGCCACGGACACAATGGTGTCATGATCAAAGCGTGCTTCGATCTCCGACATGGATACCGGTTCGATGATCACCGAAGCGACCCCGTCGGAGAAAAACTGCCGTGATTCCATCATCAACCGGTAGCATTCCTCCTCCTCCCAGGATAGCTTCTGGAGCTCTGAAAACACCTGGTCCATGGTGGAAAAATTGCCCGAATCTCGGTGGGTTTTGTTGCTCAGCATTTCGTTGAATAAACCGCTAAAAAGCTGGTAAAACCATCTTTCCCTCCTCGTCTTGAGGTATTTTCCCATTTTTGAATCCCCAATGATTCCCGTGAGAACCGCCAGAACAAAGTTCCGTGAGAAAATCTCCTGGATATTGAAGTCCTCGGTGAAGCTGCTTTTGTTCTCAAGCTTGAAAGCCAGAAGCCCCACCAGCTCGCTGGCCGAAGAGGCTTCATCCACCAGACAGTACCCGGCGTCCCCGGCGTAGGCGCTGTCCGCTTCGAGGTGATGGTCTATTTCTATCCTGAGGAGTTCCCTTTTTTTCATAAAGGACCGGGAACCGGGAAATGATTCCCCCATTTCGGGCTTCGGCGTATCCATCAAAAACACGGTGGAAATATTTTCAGGGAGTTCATTGT
The DNA here is from genome assembly GCA_964545955.1 of uncultured Sediminispirochaeta sp. Classification (GTDB taxonomy): domain Bacteria; phylum Spirochaetota; class Spirochaetia; order DSM-16054; family Sediminispirochaetaceae; genus DSBN01. The sequence goes on along the minus strand of CAZJIN010000086.1, from coordinate 1,585 downwards.
CGTTGTAGGTTATACCGATCTCATTGTACCTGCAGATGTTGAGGAGATACTGAAAATTGTCATTCAACTTTCTGGGAATCAACAGGTATACTGTTTTTGAAAACTTGTTGATCAGAAGACCCATCGCTATCATTGAGGAAATACAGTCCTCATCGGGGTCCTTGTGTCCAAGCAAGAGAAAGTGGTCCCTCTCTGAAATAGCCTGGAAGATTCTTGAAATAATTTGATTCCTCTTTTTCAGGCTGGAGATTCCGGTTTTGTGAGGGCCAATCACCTCCCCTTGTTTTCTCTCGAGCCCCTCATCGGACTTCCCATCAGGACCCTCATCTGCTTCCCATAAGGACGCTCTCCCCCTCCCGTCCTCCTTCGCCCGGTACAGGGCTTTGTCGGCCTTCTCCATCAGGGAAGCGACGGAATCTCCGCTTGAAGGATAGGCTGCTATTCCCATACTCGCGGAGACACCCCTGACCGTCCCATCGAGCCCCTTCAGTACATCGATTTCGGAGAGCTCCTTCAGGAGTTGATTGCAGCGATTGAGAGCCTCCTTCGGAGCCGTCCCGGGGAGGAGAAAGGTGAATTCGTCACCGCCGTAACGCACCGGAACGGTATCGGAGTCAAAGGTTTTATTGAACGCATCCACCGCTGCGAGGATCACCCGGTCCCCCACGGCCTGTCCGTACTCATCGTTGAGTGTTCCAAAATGATCGAGATCAAGCATAATGAAGGAAAGGGGACTCCCCTTGCTCTTCGCCTCGGTCAGGCGTTCTTCCGCCGCCTGTTCGAGAAAACGCCGATTGTAAAGCCCGGTAAAATCATCGGTGATGGCCCTGACCCGTGCCTTTTCGCCCCAGGTGACCATATCCGACAGGAAGGCGCCGGTGGCGTTCAATCGACGTGCTGTGGTCCTCAACATTCCCTGCATTACCCGAAACCCCGCGGAAGGTCTTGTGTCGATAAACTCATAAAAATCCCCGGCCTTCAGGGTCAGTACCGTCGTGTCACACTTCGGTACGCAGGTAGCCGACCTCCTTTCTTTATCGAAGATCGACATTTCACCGAAGAAACTCCCCTCCCTGATCTGCGCCAGTTCGAGAACCTCACCGTCCCGGGTATTCACGGTTATCGCGATACAGCCCGTGAGGACGATGTACATCGTCTCTCCGGCGTCACCTTCTTTGAACAGAACCCGCCCCTCCTGAAAATGTTCCGTGTTCATCAGGCCGTAGAGTCTGTTCAGATCATCCATTGTGAGGGGAGAGAGAATATCGATGGATTTCAGTACTTCCACGGGTGTTCTGGTCATACTCAGCCCCTTGTCTCTTCGGTTCCGTCAGCAAGGAGAATCATGTTGCCCCCACGATTTCTAGCCTCAAGGGGCAGCTCATGTACTCTGAACAGCAGATCCTCCACGGTACCGGGAAAATCCGGAGAAATACCGATCCCTATACTCGTGGTAAAATGAAACTCTCCGCCATCGGTGGCTTCCGAAAGGTCGAGGTTATTCAAAAAAACCCTCAGCCCCTCGGCTTCTTCCCGTGCTTCACGTCTCCCCCCCCCGCGAAGGATGACCGCCAAGGCGTTTCCC